>DATMZL010000164.1:0-15062 GCA_035607075.1 Polyangia bacterium | reverse complement strand
GTGGATTCGCCCGCCTTCTGCACCGATTCGTACAGCGACGATTCGACGGTGCCGCCCGCTTGCGCGGTCTTGATCTCGACGCTGGCTTCCAGCTTGCGGGCCGTCCACTTCCCAACCGCGGTTTCGGTGACCTCGTCACGCTCGACCAGATAGCGCAGCGCCGGCGTCGGCTGGTACTCGAACGCTTCCGGGCTGCCGTCGTCGCCCAGGCGGACGACGTACTTCTGCCCGCCGCGGATGCTGCGCGGATCGGCCAGCTTTGCCAGCGCGGCGATCACGGCGGGGGCGGCGCTGCCGAACCCTTCGCGCGCGAGCACGGCGCCCAGCGTGTCGTTCGCGGCGAACTTCTTCTCGACGCCCGTCTGCGCGTCGGGTGCGTCGCCCTCGTCCTCGGGTGGCGGCGCGAACGGGACCTTGATCGCGGGCGGCGCTGCCGGTTGCGGGGCGCGCACGGCGACCGCCGCCGGTTCGGGGGGCGGGGCGAAGGGGATCTTGAAGGCCGGGGCTGCGGCCGGGGCGGCCCCTCTCGCTGCCCCTCTCCCCGCTTCGCGGGGCGAGGGGGCCTGAGCTTGAGCGGGTGGGGGGACCTGAGCTTCGTGGGGCGAGGGGGCCTGAACGGGCTTCGGGGTCGACGACGAGGCGACCAGTTCGCCCGCTTTGCGGACGTCGGCGGCGAGCGCTTCCTGCCGCGTCGACTCGAACGTCTTCGAAGTCGACTGCATGTTCAGGATCTCGCGCGGCGCCGTGCCGTGGTTGAAGAAGAAGACGTAGACGTTGATACCGACGAGGCCGACCAGCAGGACGCCCAGCCTCAGCGGCCTTCCGACCTCACGCGAGCGGCGCCTGCGTCGTTGTTTTCGTGCCAATGCCGACCTCGCGGGGAAAGGGATCGGCCCGCGCGGGGGCCGGTCCCTTCACGTAACACGCGATCTGGGTGGGGGCAATTTACCCACCGGTCGAGCTGTTCGACTTACGCCGCGACGCGGAGAAGGAAAGCGCGACGCGAACGTCTTCGGAGAAGACGCGCACGTCGCGCGTGTTCGGGTCGATGACCAGGTCGAGCGCTACGATCCGCGATCTCTGGAGCCAGTTCGCCGTCGAATCCTGATCGGCGCGTCAGTCCTGGCGCGCGGCGCGCAGCATCTCGTCCGCGTGCGCGGCGGCCTGCGGTGACGGCGCGGCGCCGGCAAGCATGCGCGCGATCTCGCCCGCGCGATCGGCCTCGCCCAGGGTTTCGATCGCGACGCGCGTCTTACCGCGCACGACGCTCTTCGTGACGCGCACGTGCGCGTCGGCGAACGCCGCTACCTGCGCGAGGTGCGTGATGACGATGACTTGCCGGTCGGCCGCGATCCGCTTCAGCTTGCGCCCGATCACCTCGGCCGCGCCGCCCCCGACGCCGGCGTCGACCTCGTCGAACACGTAGGTCAACACCTGGTCCGTGCGCGCGAGCGCCTGCTTCACCGCCAGCATCACGCGCGACAGCTCGCCGCCCGACGCGATGCGGGCCAGCGGCTTCGGCTCCTCGCCCGGGTTGGGTGCGAAAAGGAACCGCACGCGATCCGCGCCCGCCGGGCCGAGCTCGCGCGCTTCGAACAGCACGACGGGCAGGCGCGCGGTCGCGAAGCCCAGCTCGCGCAGCGTCGCCGACACCTTCTTCTCCAGGCTGAGCGCCGCCTGCTTGCGCGACGCCGTCAGCGCCGCCGCCGCGGCGACCGCGCGCGTGTTCGCCGCGTCGGCGGCCGCCTGGCGCGCGGCCAGCGCGTCGTCGTAACGCGCCACCTCGGCCAGCTCGGCCGCCAGCGTCTCGCGCCGCGCCGCCAGATCCGCCACCGTGCCGCCGTGCTTCCGGCACAGGCGCGAAAGCAGGAACAGGCGCTCTTCGATCTCCGCCAGCCGCGCCGGATCGGACCGGACGCCGCGCGCGTACCGGCCGAGGTCGCGGGCGACGTCATCGATCGCGGCCGCGGCGTCGGACAGCCGCTCGACCTGCGGTGCCAGCGCCGGGTCCAGCGCCGCCAGCGGTTCTAGATCGCGAAGCACGCCCGCGATCCGCTCGCTGACCGCGCCGTCGCCCGCGTACAGCGTCTCCTCGCCGCCGGCGGTGGCCGCGTAGAACTTTTCGGCGCCGCGCAGGCGCTCGCGTTCGGCGGCCAGCGTCTGTTCCTCGCCCGGCACGGGGCGCGCGGCCTCGAGCTCGCCCAGCTGGAATCGCAGCAGATCCTCGCGTTCGGCGCGCGCGCGCGCGTCGGCGGCGAAACCCGCCAGCGCCGCGGCGGCCGTCGTCCGCGCCGCGTATGCGGCCGCCATCTCGTCGTGAAGCGCGGCGTTCTCTGCGAACGCGTCCAAGATCGCGAGCTGGCTCTCCGGATCGGTCAGCGACTGCTGGTCGTGCTGCGAGGCGATGTCGACGAGCGGCCTCACCAGCGCGGCGAGATCCGCGGCCGTCGCGAGGCTGCCGCCCAGGTGGGCGCGCCCACGGCCGCCGCGCGCGATCGTCCGCCTGACCACCAAGCCGTCCTCGTAAGCGCGGCCGTCCGCGAGCAGTCGGGCGCGCGCTGTCGATGTCTCCGGCAGCTCGACGATGGCCTCGACGCGCGCCTCATCGCTGCCGGCCCGGATCAGGTCGGCGCCGGCGCGCGCGCCTCGCAGCAGTCCCAGCGCCTCGACCAGGATGCTCTTTCCGGCGCCGGTCTCGCCGGTCACGGCGGTCAGGCCCGGCCCGAACGCGATCTCGGCCTCGTCGATCAGCGCGAACCCCGAGATCTTGAGCAGCGTCAGCACGGTGATGCCATCTTCGGCGCGAGTGCGTCGTTGTTGCGCGGTCGTGAGATTAGTCGCTCCGCGCCGCAGGCGCGGTGTGCGACTACTGATTTTTCTGATAGCCGCGATCCCGCGCTTCGCGCGGGGGCGGCTAGCTCTGTCGCTCGCCCCACGACAGCTTTTCCCGCAGGATGCCGAAGAAGCCGCGCGGCGACCGGTAGACGCGCAGAGGCTGCGCGGCGCGCCGCACCTCGATCGAAGCGCCGCTGGCCAGCTCGTGGCCCCATTGCCCGTCGATGGTCAGCGTCACCGGACCGTCGGAGGCATTGCGGATCTCCAGGCGCGAGTCCGGGCGGAAGACCAGCGGCCGGTGCGTGAGGGTGTGCGGGCAGATCGGCGTCAGCACCATCGCCTGCACGTCGGGCGTCAGGATCGGGCCCCCTGCGGCCAGCGTGTACGCGGTCGAGCCCGTCGGCGTAGAGACGATGAGGCCGTCCGCCTTGTACGTCGCGACGGTCGCGCCGTCGAGCCGCGCCTCGAGATCGAGGAGACGCGCCAGCGATCGCTGCGTCAGCACGGCGTCGTTGACCGCGCTGCGCGTGGGATTCGCAGCGGTTTGTCCGAGCACCGAACGGATCGTCACCGCGAGGCGAATGCGTTCCTCGACGGGAAGGCGGCCGGCGACGAGATCCTCGACGGCGCCTGTGGCCTCCGATCGCGCATACGGCGTGATGAATCCCAGGCTGCCGAGGTTGACGCCGAAGATCGGGACGCCGTGATCGGCCACCAGCGACGCGCCATAAAGGAACGTGCCGTCGCCGCCGAGCACCGCCAGCACGTCGATCGCCGCGCCGAGATCGGCGGCGGCGACGGCGGAGGCGCCGGGGATGACCTCGGCGTCTTCGGGAAGCGCGGTCACGGTAGCGCCGCGGCTCGCGAGCAGACCCGCGAGGCTGGCCGCCAGCTCACGTGCTTCGGGCTTGTTCCGCTTGAGCAGGAATCCGACGCGCATCATCGCGCGCGACTAGCGCCGTCGAAGTTGAGAAACACCGCGTCCCCCACGCGGTGAGAGTAAACCGAAATGCGCGCGCTGCGGCGCTATTGCGCGGTCAGCTCGTAGAAAATCGTGATGGTCAGACAGTGGAATTCGCTGTCCGAGCTCTGAGTGACGATCTTGTCGAGGATGCGCGCGCGCGGGTTGTCTCGGATCCAGCGAGTGACGACTTCGCCTAGCTCTTCCCGGTCTTTCGCCTTGGTTGCGGTGAAGACCTTGGCCCCCATGAGCATTCTGTCAGCTCCTTTTTGACCTGAGGCTTGATCCCGGTGGCCCTCCAAAACCCCGCGTGACTACTCCGAAACTCAGGTACGAAACGTGACGTTACATACCCTGTCCCGACGGGATGTGCAAAGCGCGAAATTAGGGCTTTGCCGGATTCTTCTCCTCGGAGAAATGGTGTCGCTTGACGGATGCGGGTTGCAAGTGTCAGATCCGCGTCTTCTCAACAGGAGTTACGCTTGGAGACACTGCTCGGCCGACCGCTAGAAGTTGAAGTCAGGGATTCCGTCGACAAGGCGCTGAAGATCTTGAAGCAGAAGATGTCGAAGGAAGGGATCCTGCAGGAGATCAAGCGGCGGCGTTACTACGAGAAGCCGTCCGTGAAACGGAAGCGCAAGATGCGCGAGGCGCGGAAGCGCCGCCGCCGCGAAGCAAAGCGCCGCGTCGTACGCTGACGCGGTCGCGCGTGGCAACGCGTTGGATCGAGCTCACCATCGCGGTCCCTTCGGGCGCCGCCGAGGTGCTGGCTGACGCCGTCGGTGCGCTGACCGGCGGCGTCGAGATCCGGGACACCGAGACCATCCTCCGCGTCGAGGGCGGGCGGTCGCTGATTCTTGCGCAGTGCACGCCCGACGTGGAGGCGGAGGTCGTGGCGGAGCTGGAGGCGGCGTGTGAGCGCCTGCGCGCTGCGGGCGTCTCGCCCGATCCGATGTCGGTCGCGCGGCGCGAGGCCGACGAGGAGGAATGGCGCGACGTCTGGAAGCGGTACTTCCGGGCGTTGCGCGTCGGCCGTAGCTTCGTCATTCGCCCGAGCTGGGACGCGCCGCCGGCGGCGCCCACCGATCGCGTGATCGACATCGATCCGGGGCGCGCGTTCGGGACAGGCGGCCACGCGTCGACCCGGCTGGTGATCGCGATGGCCGAGGAGCTGGCGGACCGCCGGGTCGAGCGCTTCGTCGACCTCGGCTGCGGTTCCGGGATCCTTTCGATCGCCGCAACGCTGCTGTGGCCGTCGGCGCGCGGGCTGGCGCTGGACGTCGATCCCGAGGCGGTGGCGACCGCGGACGAGAACCTCGCGCTCAATCGCATCACGACGGTGACCACGCGGGTCGGCAGCCTGGGCGACGTGCCGGGCGGAAACGATCTGGTGCTCGCCAACATCGAGGCGTCTGTGCTGGTGCCGCTGGCCCCCGAATTTCCGGCGCGCCTCGCGCCTGGCGGCGCTCTCATCCTGTCGGGGTTGCTGACCAGCGACGTCGACGCGATCACGCGTGCTTACGACACGGCCGGATTCGTGATCGACGCGCGCCGCGACGAGGACGAGTGGGCGGGGTTGCGCTTGTCGCTGAGGGCGACGACGTGAGTCGCGTGGGGAGCCGGCGAGCTTTGCTCGCCGCGGACCATCGCGGGAGGGTTCGGGTCGCGAGGGGTACATCGCAGCGAAGCTGCGATGCCCCGACCGCGCGTCAGCCACCCTTCCAGGGTTCCCGAGATAATGGCTAACCGGCGGCGGCTGTTCGTGCCGCCCGACCGGTTGCGCGCGATTCCGATCACCGTCAGCGGCGACGAGCACCACCACCTGGCGCGCGTGCTGCGCGCCCGGCCCGGCGACACCATCACGCTGTTCGACGGCGCCGGCGCCGAGGCGCGCGCGCGCGTCGTGCGCGTCGGGCGCACGGAGACCGAGCTGGCCGTCGAGGCCGGCGTGGGCGCGGGCGCGGACGCCGCGCCGGACGACGGCCGCGCCGCGCGGACGCCGCTGGTGCTGCTGACCGCCGTTCCCCGCGGCGGGCGCATGGACTTCCTGGTGCAGAAATGCTGCGAGCTCGGCGTTGCCCGCATCATCCCCGTGACCACCGCGCGCTCGGTCGCGCGGCCCGAGCCCGGGCGGCGCGCGCGCTGGGAGAAGATCGCGCGCGAGGCGGCCCGGCAGTGCGGGCGCGCGGACGTCCCGGTGGTGGCCGCACCCGCCGAGCTCGCCGCCGCGCTGGCCGCGCCCGACCTTCCCGAACGGCGCGTCGTGCTGTCTCCCGACGCCGCCGCTCGGCCGCTGCGCGCGCTGCTGCCCGATCGCGCGCCGACCGCCGTGCTTGTTGGCCCCGAAGGGGGCCTCGCCGCGGCTGAGGCCGAAGCGGCACGGGCCGCCGGCTTCGTCCCCGCCAGCCTCGGTCCGCTCATCCTGCGCGTGGAGACAGCCGCCATCGTTGCGGTCGCGCTGGCAGCCGAAGCCTTCGGCGCGCTATCGCCTGGCAACGGAGGGTAAACTTGCCGTCCCGCCCCGCGCTCCGCACAATGGGGCCGTGACCGTTGCTGCCGTGAGCATGCCTGCTTCGTCCGTCTCCACTTCTTCTTCGCGACCGCGGGGCGAGCGCGTCGTGCGGGTCCGCGTCACCGGTTTTCCACGGCGCGCCGTCGCGGCGCTGTTCGACCTCGCTTTGCTGCTCACGTTGACCATCGCCGTGACGACGACCGTGGCGCTGTCGCTCGGCGTTCCGATGCCTGGCCTGCGCGAGGTGGGTCCGGACCTGCTCGTGGCCGGGATTCTCGATCGCAGCCCGATGGCAGTCGGCGCCGTCGGCCTGTTCCTCGGGATGACGGGGCTCTATCAGTTGTACTTTGGTGGCATGTCTGGGCAGACGCCGGGCATGCGTCTGGTGGGCATCCGGCTGATCTCCGCGCGGGGGAGCGCGCCGGGTGCGGGGCGCGGGCTCTTGCGATTGTTCGCGCTGGTGCCCAGCTTGCTGCCCGCCGGCCTCGGCTGGCTGTGGGCGCTCTTCGATCGCGAACATCGCGCGCTGCATGATCACCTGGCGGGCAGCTACGTCATCCTCGACGAGGGGTGAGCGCGGCGGGATGGCATCCCGACTTTCCGACCGGCTGGTGAAGGCGGGACGGGTCTCCGCCGACGCCATGCGCGCCGCGATCGCCCGGCAAGCCGTCTACGGCGGCGCCCTGGACACCGCGTTGCTCGAGACCGACGCGATCGACGAGACGCTGCTCTGGGAGGAGCTGGGCGCGGCGAGCGGGTTGCCGATGCCGGAGCCGGCGCTGTGCGAGAACCCAGTCAAGTGCGTGAACCCCGACGGCTCGGCGATCGAGCTGGACGGCGCCTGGTCGGAGCGCGCCCGGGCGGTGCCGGTGGGCGTGAAGAACGGGGCGCTGCAGGTCCTGTGCGGCGAGCCGCTGGCGCGCGCGGAGCTGGATTCGGCGTCGGAACGGCTGGGCGTTCCGTTCCAGCTCTACATCGTCCCCGAGGTCCGGCTGGCGGCCGTTCGCCAGGCGGTCTTCGACCGTCAGATGCCCCCGCGGCTGCTGCGCTTGTTCGCGCGGGTGGCTGGCGCGGAGCCGGTCCGCCGGTGGCAGACCTCGCATATCAAGCCGGTCAAGGTCGACGAGAAGCGCGGGGTCGAGGTGCTGCCGCGGCGAACGGCGCCGCCCGAGGCCTCGAAGAAGGTCGAGGAGGCCGCCGCATTGCCCACGGCGGCGACCATCGTGGCGCCCGCACCGCCGGAGGCCGCTGCATCGCCCGCGCTGCCGGAGCGGCCAGCGACGGCGTCCGACGCGGCGAAGAAGCCGACCGCGGTGAGCAAGGCCGAGGTCGCGAAGTTGATAGGCCGCCTCTACAGCAACGAGGCCGAGAAAGCGCGCGACGAGCTGATGTCCATCACCAAGCAGGATTTCGGTACCAAGGCGCGGCGCTGGGAGGCGTGGTGGGAGAAGCACAAGGACGACGACCGGGTCGACTGGCTGTTCGAGGGCCTGGCGCACAAAGAACCCCGCATCCGCGCGTCGTCGGAAGAGGAATTGCGCAAGCTGACCGGCGAGTACTTCGGCTACCACTACGATCTACCGCGCCGCGAGCGCGAGCAGGCGCGGGCGCGCTGGCAGAAGTGGTGGTCCGAGTCCGGCCGCGGCCGCAAGACCTAGCCGCCGCCGCTCGAAGCCGCATCGACCACGAGCACGTGCTCGCTCTTGGGCCCGGCACGAGGTAAGTTCCGCGCCCGGTATGTTCGAGACACTGACCAAGGGCTTCCGGTCCGCCAAGCAGCGATTCCAGGGGCTCGTCGAGCTGGATGATGCGACCGTCGACGAAGCGCTGAAGGACGTGCGCACGGCGCTGCTCGAGGCCGACGTCGGCTTCGACGTCGTGCAGGACTTCTGCGCGCGTGTGAAGGAGAAGGCGGTCGGCGTCATCGTCAAGGTCAAGGCGTCGACCAAGGAGAAGACGCGGCGGGTGACGCCCGAAGACCACTTCGTGAAGCTGTGCCACGACGAGCTCGTCGACCTGATGGGCCCCGTCGACAACAGCATCAAGTTCGCGAAGAAGGGCCCGACCGGGATCATGCTGGTCGGCCTGCAGGGCTCGGGCAAGACGACCACCGTCGGCAAGCTGGCTCATTTCCTACAGAAGCAGCACAAGCGCCCGCTGCTTGTCGCCGCCGACGTCTACCGCCCCGCCGCGATCGATCAGCTGAAGATCATCGGCGAGAAGCTGGACCTGCCCGTGTTCTCCGATGCAGCGGCGAAGCCGCCCGACATCTGCGATCGCGCCGTGCAGTACGCCGCCGAGCGCGGGCGCGACGTGATCCTGTTCGACACCGCCGGCCGCCTCGCCATCGACGAGCCGCTGATGCAGGAGCTGTCGCAGATCAACAGCCGCGTAAACCCGGCCAACATCCTGCTGGTCGTCGACGCGATGATCGGCCAAGACGCGGTCGGCACCGCGAAGGCGTTCAACGAGCGGTTGAATCTCGACGGCGTCATCCTCACCAAGCTGGACGGCGACGCGCGCGGCGGCGCCGCGCTGTCGGTGAAGGCCGTCACGGGCAAGCCGATCAAGTTCGTCGGTATGGGCGAGTCGTCGGAGCGGCTGGAGGAGTTCCGCCCCGACGGCATGGCCAGCCGCATCCTGGGACGGGGCGACGTCGTCGGCCTGATCCAGCAGTTCGAGGAGGTCGTCGACGAGCAGAAGGCCGAGCAGGACGCGAAGCGGATGCTGCAGGGGAAGTTCGACATGAACGACTTCCAGGAGCAGCTGCAGGTCCTGAAGAAGATGGGCCCGCTCAAGGACATGGTCGAGAAGATCCCGGGAATCGCGGACGCGATCCCGGAAGGGACGCAGGTCAGCGACGACGAGCTGGTGCGCATCGGTTCGATCATCTCGTCGATGACCGGCGACGAGCGCCGGCATCCGGAGCGCTTCATCATCACAAGCTGGGAAGAGGTCGTCGAGGGCGGCAAGCGGAAGAAGAAGCGCAGCGCGTTCTACGAATCGAGCCGACTCGCGCGCGTCGCGAAGGGGTCGGGTCGCCGCGAGCAAGAGGTCGCCGACCTGCTGAACCGGTTTGCGATGATGCGGCAGATGATGATGCAGCTCGGGATGTCGCAGGGGCTGCTGGGAAAGATCCCGGGCTTCAAGCAGCTGTCGCAGGCGAAGAAGTTGATGGGCCTCGACATGAACCAGCTGGCCAACATGATGCAGACGCCGTCGGCCGAGCGCGGTCACTTCCAAGCGCCGAAGCGCAACGTCGACCGCATGAAGGAAAAGCGCAAGCGCAAGGACGCCCGCAAGGCCCGCAAGAAAGCGCGCAAGCGCCGATAAAAGCGGAGACGCCCAGCCCTCAGTTGCTACCCAACACCAGCGCGACAGCGGTGATCGCGATGATGGCGAGGACGGTCAGCGCGAAGTACATCGTCTTGCGCGCGCGCTTGACCATCGTCTGCTCGTGGGTCTCGTTAGGTCGCACATCGGGCGGGGGCCGGCGCGCGGAGATCGCCGGGTGATGCACGTCCAGCGTCTGCGGCTGCGCGCTCGGCGGCGGGGCGGCGCCGGTGGGCTCCGCTGTCGGGCGCGGCGCCAGGCGCGACACCTTCTTCGGTGGCGCGTCGCCGTCGGCCGGCGTCGGCAGGGTCGCGGGCGCAGGCGTGGGCAGGACGGGGAGGGACACCGCCATCGCCGCCGGCATGACCACCACCGGTTTCGGGGCGCTGTCGCCGCGCGGCGCGCGCTCGGCGCGGTCCCCGCCCTCGACATCGCGCAGGTACTTGTCCTCCGGATCCAGCAGGCGAAGCTTGAGTGGCCCGACCTCGATCTCGTCGCCGTCGCGGAGGCGTTGCGAGATCACCGTGATGCCGTTGACCTGGACGCCGTTCTTTGATCCCTGGTCGCGCAGCACGACCCCATTCCAGGTGCGCGTGAACGACGCGTGCTGGCGCGACAGCTCGTCCAGGGGGAAGCACATGTCGCAGCTCTTCGCGCGGCCGATGAAGTACGGGCGATCGCGGTCGAGCAGCTTCAGCGTTTCGACCTCCGACGTACCCGAGATGACTGACAGCGTGGGCGCCCCGGCGCCGGGCGACGCCAGCAACATGTCGTTGACCAGACGCCGCGCGATCGTCGCTGTCCCCTCGGCGCCGGAGATCGGCGCGGCGTGGCCGTCGAAGAGCACCTTCACCGGTCCCAGGTCGATGCGGTCGCCCGCGAACATCAGGCGCTGCTCGCCCTCTTTGAGCCGCTTCTTGCCCACGAACGTGCCGTTCTTGCTGTCGAGATCCTCGATCAGCCAGGCGTGACCACGCTCGCCTTCGCTGCTTCGCTTGCGAAGCAGGCGCGCGTGTACCGTCGACAGCGCCTTGAATGGCAGGCTCAGCTCGAGATCCGTACGGCGCCCGATCCGGATTTCGTCGACCTTGTCGTCGAACTCCACGATGCGTTCGGTGGTGGGGATTTGCCCCTCGGCAGGCTGTTCATCAGCCCGGGGGAGCACACGCAGCCGCAGCGGCATGAGAACCGCCGTTACTGTATCTCAAATAGCGTGTCTCGCGCGCGCAGCAGCTGTTCGGCGCGTGCCCGTTCAGCCGCCATCGCGGCCGGGGCCTCGCCCAGGAAATGCTCGAGCTCGCGCCGCATCTCGGTGTCTCGCCCGAGGCGTGACAGCGCCTCCGCGCGCACCAGCCGCGCTTCCGGATAGTGCGCGCGCAGCGCCAGCGCGTCATCGGCCGCACGCAGGGCGGCGTCGTTCTGGTTCCGGGCCAGCGCCACGAACGCTGCGGCGAAGTGCACCTCGGGACGGCGCGGCGCCGCTTCGAGCAACGCGGCGAGCTCGCGGGCGGCCTCGGACCACAAGCCACGCGCAGCGGTGACGATCGCGTGCGCCAGTCGATCGTCGATCGCGCCGCCGTTCGACGCGATCACCAGGGCGAGCTCGCGGCTGGCCCCTTCCAGATCGCCGGCGCGCCGGAGGATCTCGGCGCGCGCGCGGTGCGCGGCGGGCAACTGTGCGTCGAGCTCCAGCGCACGGCGCGCTTCGTCTTCGGCGGCGGCGGTTCGCCCCAGGCGGGCGAGCACCAGCGCGTTGGCGGCGTGCCCGTCCGCCCGTTCCGGCGCCGCGGCGCACAGCTTTTCCAGCTCCCAGCGCGCATCGTCCAGCTTCCCGACCCGCAGCAACAGCTCGGCGGTCAGCAAGCGGGCGTCCGCGTACCCCGGATCGATCGCGAGCGCTGCGCGTGCCTCACGGAGCGCGTCTTCTTCGATGTCGCGGTGTACGAGCGCGGCGGCCAGGTTCAGGTGAGCCTCGGCCAGCTCCTCGTTGAGCGCCAGCGCGGCGCGGAACCGCTCCTCGGCGCGCGGCCAGTCACCCCGGCGCAGCGCGACCAGGCCCAGGCCGTTCTCCGCCTCGGCGATCCGCGGCTCGTACTCCAGCGCCAGCGCGAAGTGCCCGGCCGCGCGATCCAGCTCGCCGCGCCCCAGGGCCTCGACGCCGGCGGCCTGCAACGCGAGCGCCCGCGGCTGCAGCGGCCGCGAGCTGTGCGCGCAACCGATCACCAGCACCGCCGCCGCGCCGATCCAGAGCGTCCCTCGTTGCATGCGGCCTCATCGGCCGGGCCCGGCATTCGGTTGCGTCGAATTGCGTGGGGAGCCGGCGAGCTGTGCTCGCCGCGTACCATCGCAGGGGGGTCGGGACCCTTTGAGGGTCCCGACTCAATCGTCTTCCGGTTGCGGACATCCGCGCTCGCAGCGCACGGACAACCGGCCTTCCGGCGAAATCACGACTGAAATGGCGCCGTCGCGGTCGGTCCGCAGCACGCGCGTGCCGCGCGCCGCGTAGCGCGCCACGACCTCCGGCGCCGGAAAGTGAAACTGGTTCCGCCACCCGAGCGAGATCACCGCCAGCGCCGGCGCCACTGCGTCGACCAGCTCGGGGCTGGACGAGGTGCGGCTGCCGTGATGAGGCACCTTGAGCACGTCCGACCCGACCCGCTGGCCGACGTCTCGCCGTCCGGCCAGCTCGCCCTCACCGTCGGCTTCCAGATCGCCCGCGAACAGGATCCCGCGCCCCGCGAACCCGACTCGCAGCACCAGCGACGCGTCGTTGACGGTCAAGCCTTCCGGCGCGCCGATGCGCTCGCTGCCGTCCGCGCTGCTCTCGAACGGGCCGAGCGGCATCACCGCGGCGGCGCCCAGGCGCGAGGTGACCACCTCCGGCATCGGGACGCCCCGCTGTTGCGCGAGCGCGACGAAGCGCCGGTATTCAGGGTTATGCCCGTCGTCGCCGCTGGACCAGAAGGCGCCGACGTCGAAGCGCTCCAGGATCCGGAACAAGCCATTCAGGTGATCGGGGTGGGGATGTGACAGGGCGACGACGTCGACGCGACCAATGCCGCGCGCGCGGAGAAACGGCTCGACGATGCGCGCGCCGGTATCGAACGAACCATCGCGCACGCCGCCGCCGTCGATCAGCATCACCGCCGGACCGGGCGCCTCGACCACCGCGGCGTCGCCCTGTCCGACGTCCAGGAAGGTGACGGTCAGATCGCGCGCTTGGCGGCGGGCGCGATCGCGCACGACCAGGCTGGTGGCGGCGACGAGGACGGCGGCGATCGCGGCGCCCGCGAGCACGCGTCGGGCGCGGCGCTCGCGTCCGGCCGCGAGCAGCGCCAGACATCCGGCGGCTGTCAGCGCGCCGGTCTCGAGCCAGTTCGGCGTCCGGCACAGCCAGAGCGGACCGTGTAAGCGAAAGGCGTCCGCCACGGCAAGCGCGGCCCGCGCCGCCAGCGCGGCGGCGGCCAGCGGCAGCTTGCCCAGCGGCGCCCAGATCGCGCCCGCCGCCGCACCTGCGAGGCCGACGGGGACCACGGCCAGCTCGACGATCGGCACCAGCGCCAGGTTTCCCAGCGGCGACAGCGGCGCCACCTCTCCAAAGTGGTGCGCCACCAGCGGCGCCGTCGCCGCCGTCGCCGCGATCGTCGCCGCCACGAAACGCCACAACCACCCGAGCGCCCGGCGCACGAGGCCCGTGACCGGCGGCCCCGCGCGGGCGCGCCCCATCCGACGCGCACCGAGGGCGATGCCGATCACCGACGCGAGCGACAGCTGCAGCGACGAATCGCCGAGCTCGAGCGGGCTCGCGGCCAGCAGCACCAGCGCTGCCGCCGCGATCGCCGGCGCGGCGGACGCGCGCCGGCCGACCAGGTACGCCCCCATGCCGATCGACAGCATCAGCGCCGAGCGCAGCGTCGCGATCGCTTCGCCGGTTACCAGCGCGAACAGCGCGATGGCGGGCAGCGCGACCGCGGCCGCGACCGCGCGCGGGTCGACGTAGAGCGGGAGGCGCGGCACGCGCGCCGCCGTCGCGCGAACCACGAAGAACAGCAGCGCGGCGACGGCCGCCAGGTGCAGCCCCGAGACCGACAGGACGTGCGTCGCGCCCGCGATGCGAAATCCCGCCTCGACATCGGGACCGATGCCGCGTCGATCGCCGAGCACCGCGGTCTTGAGGAACGCCGCCGCGTCGCCGCTCACGTCGCGCTCGATCGCCGCGCGCAGGGCGCGCCGGGTGAGGAACGCGATGCGACGCGGGCCGATGCCGCTCGGCTCGGCGAGGCGCGTGATCGCGCCGGCGTCGGGCACGCCCGCCAGCGCGTCGATGCCGGCGGCGCGCAGCGCGAGCGCTGGATCCGGCAGACCCGGGTTACGGGTCCCGCGCAGCTCGTGCAGGCGCGCACGGCACGCGATGCGCTCGCCGGGCCCGAAGTCTGGCCAGCCGCTGACGACCGAAAGCGCCAGCGTCCCCGACGCCGGCTCGCCCGCGATCCGCGACAGCGCGACGGTCAGCCGCGCGCCCGTGCCGGTGCTCTCGGGCCCGCGCACGATCGTCCCTTCGATCGCCTGCGCGTCGTCGCGTTCGAACGCCGCCGCCAGCGCGGGGTCGGGCCGGGGCGGGCGCGTGGCGCGCGCTCCCAGCAACGCGCCGAACGCGAAGAACCCGATCGGGACGGCGAGCGCGACGCGCCGCCCGCGCGCCAGTGCGATCGCCGTCGCGGCGACCAGCGCGAACGCCGCGCCCGATCGCCACCCGATCGCGTCAGCGAGCGCGCAGGAGTCGCCCGCGACGAACGCTAGGCACCACCAGGCGAGGCGCACGCGTCATGTTCGGTCACACGCGCGCGCGGTTGCCTGACCGGCGTGGATCTCAGAAATAGCTGCACACCCGCGCTTCGCGCGGGAGCAGCTAGTACCAGTTGAAGCCGACCATGAAGGCGAGGTTGTTGAGGTCACCGCCGTCGTAAAAGGCGTGGGACGCGCGCGCTTGCAGGTCCAGCGCCCAATTGTAGGACTGCAGGACCTCGACCCCGATCGCGCCCATGACCGCCCCGCCGCTTTCGTCGTCGAAGTTGATCGAGACGCCGGGTGTGTTCTCGTCATTGATCGTCAGGTGAGCGAAACCGAAGCCGCCTTTGAGCCACAGGATGTCGTTCACCCAGTACTGCAGCGCGATCGTCCAGATGCTGTTGTAGAGCGAGCCATCTCCGATCGCGGGATCGGTGAAGGCACGGTAGCCCACGGAGACGTCGCCCATCAGCGCGAGGCGCGGGTTCAGCATGCCGCCCATGTGAAGCTCGCCCATGAACGCGCCGCCGCACGGGTTGGTGCAGCCTTCACCGTCGACGAGGCCGAAGCCGATCGCACCGCCGAACGTGAACCCACTGCGGTACACGCCGCGTGCCCGGGGCGGCGGTGGCG
>DATMZL010001521.1:0-3053 GCA_035607075.1 Polyangia bacterium | reverse complement strand
CTGCGACGACAGCAGGCTGGCCATGAACCGTGTGCCGGGCGTGATCGATTCGTTCCACTCGGGCGTGTATGTGTTCGAGAGAACGGACGTCTCCGACGCTGAGGCATTCCCCAGCCAGAAGCTGCACTTCGGATCCGGCGCCGCCAGCGTTCCAGACACCAGACCGTCCCAGGGCTCGCCGGTTGGCTTCGTCTGCGCGATGACGGCGCGGATGCAACGGACCTTCCAGAGCGACGTCGGATCGAGCGCGCACGTTCCGTTCGTACAGCGCGTGCAGGGGGCACAGGCGCCGCAGTTTCCGAACGTGCCGCCCGCGCCCCCGCGCCCGCCGAACCCGCTGCCGCCTGCTCCGCCGCGCGCGCCCTCCCCGCTCGCACCGCCTTCGCCGCCGCCCGTGCCGGCCACGCCGGTGCCGGCGGCACCGCCCGCGCCCTCGCCGCCCGCGCCGCCCGCGCCCGCCTCGCCGCCAATGCCGCCCGCGCCGCCCCCGGCCGAGCCACCGGATCCACCACCGTGCTCGCCTTCGCCGGCCCCGCCGCCTTCGCCGGCGTTTCCCGCCGGGCCGGTGCCGGCGCCGCCGCCAGGTCCGTCGCCGGCGCCGCCGTTCGTCCCCGCGATCCCCTCCGGCCCGCCCGATCCGGCGATCGCGCCGTCGCCGCCCATTCCTCCGAGCGGCACCGGACCGCCGCCCCCACCCGTCCCTGCCTTCGCGCCGACTCCGCCAGTCGTCCCTCCCGTGCCTGCTGCGCCCGTGGCGCTCACGCCGGCGCCGCCACCGGTTGTGCCGCTCGCGCCCGCCTCGCCGCCGGCGCCCGCCGCTCCAGCGGCGCCGCCGATGCCCGCGTGGTCGACGGAACACGCGCAGATCAGGAAGAGCGCAAGCGGTCCCGCCCGCAGCGCCTCGCGAAGTCTTCGAGAACAGTCACCTGTTGGCATCTCGCCACGGTCGCCGGCGCGGTTGACGCGCTGAATCTCCGCCCTGAAATACGCCAAGCGCCAACCATTCCCGCCGCCCGCGCCGCGGATCATCTGAACGACCCGCGCCGGCAAGCGAATATGCTTACGGCGAATGGTGAGGCCGGTGGTGCAAGGGCTCGTAGGGGCGGCGATCGCGCTCGTCGCGTCCGGTTGCGCGCACGTGCCGTGGGCGAACGATCCCTCCGCAGAGCCTCCCAAGGTTTGCGCCGCGAAGACGCCGGCGCCGTACGCGCAATCGTTGTATTGCCGGGGCCTTTACGCCGCGGCTGCGGCCTCGTTCGCCGAGGATCTCGTCGAGAACCCGCGCGCGACACCCGGCGATCGTGTGACGGCGCTGCGCTGGCTCGTCTACGTACACCGCCGCTTCCCCGGCTGGGACTGGATCGTGGACGTCGTCGGCCAGACGGACTGGTCCGAGCTGGATCGCGGCGAGCTCGCCGATGTGCGCGACGATCTCCACCTGCTCGCCGCGCGGTTCGAGTATGGACACGAGCGATTCGACGAGACGCTCGCGCTGCTCGCGACCATCCCGGTGTCGACCCCGCTTCACGCACGGGCCGCGCTGCTCGCGGGGGCGGTGCATGTCCGGACCGGCGCGCAGGATCTCGCGCAGGCCGCGTTCGCGGAGGCGCTGCGCGCCACCTCGGCGGGCGCGGATCCTGAACGTGCACGCGAACGGGATCTCGCCGCTATCTCGCTCGCGCGCGCGCATTACTCGATGCAGGAGTACGCGATCGCCAGCCGCTACTACGAATCGATCCCACCTTCGTCGCCGTACGGAAACGCCGCCGCGGTCGAGGGCGGCTGGGCGCACTATCGAATGAACGACTTCCGGCGCGCGCTCATCGTGGTCAAGTCGCTCGAGGCGCGGTCGCGCGAGGTTCCGCCCGAGACGATGGCCGAAGCTTTGTTACTGGAAGCGACCCTCTCCCTGCACACATCGATCGACACGATGGAGGTCACCCGGCGGTTCCACGAGGCCTACACCGTCCTCTGGCAGCCGGTGCGGCGGCTTTCGCGTTACCAACCTGAAGCGCTGTTCGACCTCGCGTTCACTGTCCGCAACGGCGGGTCGGTGCCGCCCACGCTGGGATCGCGAGAGACGCTGCGCTTGCTGACGGATGCGCCGGTGGCCCGGCACTTCGCCGAGCTCGACGAGCTCGCGCGCGAAGTAGCGTCGCTCCCGCCGCCGATGCGCTGGGCGGCGGCAGACCAGGAAGAAATCGCGCTGATGGACCGTCAGCAAGCCGTCGCGCGCGAGGCCGGCGAGCTGTTGCAACGACGCGTGGAGGTCCTCGTCGAGCGCATGGTCCCGCAGATCAAGGAAGCGATCGGAATCGAAATTCAGGCGCGACAGACGGGGATCGAGGACGGCAAGTTGTCAGCGGGCGCCGAGGCGCTTGAATAGCGCGACGGCCCAGTCGGCGACGCCGACGGCGTGCGTGGTGCCCTGCTTCGTCGACGGCGGGCAGCGGTCGCCCTCGAACGACATGTCGCCGGCGGTGCTGGTGGCGCCGCTCGCGCTCTTGCAGCTCCAGCTCAGCTTCGCGCTCTGCACCGTCGAGACCGGGCAGTCGGGCGCCTCCTCCGGCCGGTTGATCGCCGCCGCCAGCCCGTCCAGCAGGTCGGCCTTCTGGGCCTCGGTGAGGATCTTCGGCTTCAACTTGAGCTGCGGTGGTTTCTTCTTCTTCCCGGCCATCCGCTCGACGTCGTAGACGTTGCCGCTGATCTCCGCGGTGCCGCCCATGACCGTCACGGTGATCTCGCTCTGCCAAACGCCGCCCTCCCCGGCGCCAAGGTCGACCTTCAGCTCCGCGTCGTTCGCGGTGGCCACGCACGCGTAGCGACCGGCAGGCTTCGCGGGCGCGCTACCGGTCGCCGTGGCTGCCGCTGCCACCAGGACGAAGGCCATCCACATGCAGCGTTGATAACACGTTCATCGCCGCGTGAGCAGGCGCTGCACCCAGCGGTCGGTCAGCTTCTCCTGCACGGTGTTCTGGCGGAGGCGGTCGGCCAGGTTCTTCCAGTCGACGTGGTCCTGCAGCTGATCCTGGTTGGAGCAGGAGAAGATGATC
>DATMZL010000174.1:0-6176 GCA_035607075.1 Polyangia bacterium | reverse complement strand
GTCCGTGACCTGAGCGGTTGGCAGCGCGGCCAGCGCGTTATCCACCTACAGCGAGTTGACCGCATCGCCCCGTTTCACGGCGGGCGACGCGGCCAGCGGCGCCTGCACCAGCTCGGCCAGCGACAGGCGCGTCACCTTCCCGTCTTCGAGCGTCACGTTGGTCTCGAACGCGCGGCCGTCGGCGTCGACGGTCACGTGGTACTTACCGGCGCCGAGTCCGAGCTGCACGGGGTAGACCGGCTCCTTGCGCAGCTCGACGAGCAGCCGCCCCGCGCCGTCGCGAACGTAAAGGCGGCCGGCGATCTTCTCGTCAATGAACAAGGTCGCGCCCGTCGCGCGTAGATCCGTCAGCACCAGATCGCCGGTCCCGGCCAGCTGGATGTCGTAGGCCGGGTGTTGCGGTCCCGCGCCCGACTTTTCGGTCCGGCCCAGCGTCTCGTTGAACGCGAACTGATACGCCTCGGCCAGCGTGACCAGACCGTCGCGGCTGGTGTCGGCGGCGCCGCGCAGCCCCGACAGCAAGTAATGCGTGAAGAAGGCGGAGCCGATCCGGTCCGATTCCTGCGCGGCCTCGTCGGCGGAGCTCGACGTGAGGAACGCGTGCCCGCGTGCGTTCGTGGAGGCGTCGCGCAGGAACGACGGGCGCAGCGCACCGCCGCGCAGGCGAATCAACGATCCCGAGGCGCAGGAGTCGAGGATCGCGATCCGCACCTCCGCGCCGGCGCCGTCCAGCCACTGGCGCAGCTCCGAATAGCCGACCCGTTCGCCGCCGAGGAGCAGCCCTTGCTCGTCGGAGTGGCCTGCGTAGTAGACGATCAGCTCGCGGCGTCCGACCGTTCCCGCGGCGGCGATCGCCGCCCGCATGCGTTCGAACGCGGACTGGAACGCCGCGCGGCGCGCCCCGGTCAGCAGGATCATGTCGTCGTCGCGCAGCCCGCCCAGCTTTCGCAGGACGTCGGCGACGGATACCGCATCCGAGTCCGCGAAGCGCAGCGGCACCCGGCCCGGCCCGCCGTCGTTGGCCGAGACGATCAGCGCGAAGCGCCGCAGGCGTGGCTCCGGCGGCTTCGACCACGCGTGCGCCGGCGCGCCTGCGAAGGCGTACAGGAACAGCGCCGCCACGATCGCGAAGCACCCGCCGAGGGTCCGCATCACCGCACCTCCTTCATCACGACCAGGTCCATCACCGACAGACCCGGCGGCAGCTTCTTCCCGCCGAGCACGTCCCGCACCGCCGACGCCGGGAACGGCTGGTCGGAGGTGACGAACACGAAGCGTTCGTAGCCGGGAGTGGCGTCCAGCTCGAAGGCGTTCGAGGCCGGCACCTCGCCGCCGTCAGTCAGCGCGACGGCATCGCGGCCGCTGATCGGCAGGTGGAACGTCACGGTCCCCTGCGCGTCCTGGGACGCCACGATCCCGTAGCGACGCCCGCCGGCGACGTACGCGACCTGGAGTAGATCGCCCGGGCGGGCGCGGTCTCCCGGGGCGAGCCGCGCGGCGCCGTCGGGTGTCTTCTTGTAGACGACCAGGTGCGGCCGCCCGCCGCGCACGCCGATCACCTCCGGCGGTACCGCGCCTGGGCCCGGATCGGTCGGGCGGCGGATTCCGACGAGGAACACCGCGGCGGCCGCGGCCGCGCCCAGCGCACTGGCGGACCACAGGAAAGCGCGCCGGCGCGGGCGCGCGCGTTCCAGCCGGTGGCGCGCCTCGGCCAGCACGGCGGCCGCCGGGTGCGCGTCGAGGATCGCCCGGTTGGAGGCCGCGATCTCGTCGACGCGTGCCGCGCCGCTCGTTGCCTGCAGCCGCGCGCGAACGTCGGCGGCGCTGTCGGGATCGAGATCGCCGAGCGCGAGTCGCTCGACCAGCAGATCCGGCACCAAGGTTTCCTTTTCAGCCATGACTTTCCTCCCGGGCAAGCGAGGGCAAGCGTTGCTGCAGCGATTGCAGCCGCCGGCGGACCGCCGGGACCGAGATCCCGGCGGCCGACGCCACCTCTTTCAGGGTCAGGCGGTCGACGTAGTGAAGGACGGCGATGAACCGGGTCGTCTCGGGCGCGCGCGCGAACAGGCGATCGAGCACCCGACGGGCGATCGCGCGCGAATCGATCGCCGATTCGTCGTCGCCGGCGATGGCGAGCAGCACCTCCTGCTCGCGGTCCTCGGGATGGCGTCGTTCCGTACGCACCCGGTTCAGGCAAACGTTCGTCGCCGTCTTCAGGAGCAGCGAGACCGGCGAGCCGCCCCGCAGGCGATCTCTCCGGCGCAGGAGCTCGACAAACACGTCATGCATGGCGTCCAGGGCCTTTCCTTCGTCGCGAAGCAGGCGGCGGCAGCGACGGAGGACCATAGGCCCGTACGTCGTGTAGAGGCTTTCGAAGTCGACCGCCATGGGGGGCTTTGTCTAGAGAAGACACCAGGACGGCGAAAATGTGTCGGTCTCGTGCACTAATATGTCGGCATGGTCGATCTCGATGATGGCGTGTGGATGATGTGCAGCGCGTGCCGGAAGCCAATCCGGTTCGGAGCCACGCACTGGGTCTGCAGCGTGTCCACCTGCAACCGCGATCGCACGCGCCTCGTGTTCTGTTCCGTGTCGTGCTGGGACTCGCACGTGGCGACGCTGCGCCACCGCGACGCGTGGGCCGTCGAGGCGCGCGCGCCGGGCCGCGGGGAGACGGTGCGCGAGGTGCGTCATGAGCCCGCGCCGCGTGAGGTGGCACCCGTCGTGCGTCAGCCCGCGCCGGCCCCGCGCCCGTCGATGTCCAGCGCGCCGTCGCCGTCGCCGTCGTCTCCTCGCCCCTCCGTCACCGCGCACGCCGGTGGGCCGGCGCTCTCCAACAAGTACGACCACGACGAGATTCTGGTCGTCGTCTCGAAGGTGAAGAAGTACATCCGCGACCGCAGCGACATGAACACATCGGACGCCGTCGCCGAAGCGCTCGGCGCGCACGTGCGCAAGGTCTGCGACGACGCGATCCGGAACGCCGTACGCGACGGGCGGAAGACCGTGCTCGACCGCGACGTCCCGCCCGCGTTCCCGCGCTGACCCCTCTCCCTAACCCTCTCCCCGCTACGCGGGGCGAGGGGACCGGATGCGGAACGCCCCCACCGGCGCGGGGCCGGTGAGGGCGGTCGGTCCTCATCGCGTTGGGCGCCGGCGGTTACTGCGCCAGCACCAGGTCGTCGAAGCAGACCGTCGGGAGGTACGAGATGTTCACGGTGCGGGTGGCGTCGCCCGCCATCGTGCGACCTTGCGAGTCCGTCATCGCGTCCAGGCGCACGCTCTTGAGGCCGTAGGTGGCGAAGGCGTGCGTCTTCGTGAGCAGGGTGCTCGGAGCGGCGTTGAATGACTCGATGGCGCCGTCGCTCCACGTCACCTTGTATGTGACGGGGTCGCTGTACGGCCAGCAGGGCCGCATCCGGGCGTGCATCGTCGCGGTGTTGTACCCGCCGCACGCGCCGCCGTAGAAGATCGGGTCGACCGCGTCGCCGGTGCCCCAGAACGCGAGGTGCCGCTGAACCAGGTTCCAGCTCCACGGACCGCCGAGGTCACTGCCGAAGATTCCGGCGCCCACCACGAGGTCGATGCCCACGCCCAGATCCAGCGTGGCGCCGGTGACGTACTCGTTGACGCCGTCGTGGTCGCTGTCGCCGCAGTTATTGCCCGCGTAGGCCCACAGCTCGCCCGTCAGCTTGGCGCGCACGCCGACCTGGGCGTAGGCGACGTTCTCGTCGAGCAGCTTGGCCTTGATGGCGCCTTCGACCCACGGGACCACCTTCACCTTGCCCGTGGCGCTGACGACGGGCGATCCGCCGGGCTGAAAGCCGCTGGTCGCGTTCTTGCTGCCGTCGCAGCCGTTGCCGTTACAGTAAATGTTGAAGTCGCCGTGCGC
The DNA here is from genome assembly GCA_035607075.1 of Polyangia bacterium. Lineage (GTDB taxonomy): Bacteria > Myxococcota_A > Polyangia > Fen-1088 > Fen-1088 > JADGRB01. The sequence continues at coordinate 2,284 of DATMZL010000174.1, read as the reverse complement.
TTGATACGCGCCGTTGAAGTTCAGCGAGGCCGCGGCCGCCGCGTCGATGCCGACCGTGATCGGCGCCGTGAAGGTGATCGGGATGCCGTAGAGTGAAACGGTTCCCAGCACCGGCTCGGCCACCGTCGTGTTCCAGGACCACTGCTTCTGGAACTGGGCCACCAGGTTCGCCTGGGCGAGCACGTCGGCCGCGCCGGACACCGTCATCCGGTGGAAGACGAACGTGGGCCAGCACCAGCTGTATCGGACCTCGTACTTCACCTCGCCGGTGATCCCGCCCTTCAGCTGGACGTGGAAGTCACCCGAGCCGACGAGCGCGCCCGGCTCGCTGCTGCGGTGATAATCGTACGACTTGTCGAAGTTGTAGCTCTTGCTGAAGACGTGCGTCGAGTCGTCGCACAACGCGGCCGTCACGACGCCGTTGGCCTGCGCCTGGATCGTGTCGTTCAGGCCGCGCGGCACGACGATGATCTCGTTGTCGCCCGAGGTCGGCATCGGAACCGTCGCCAGCTGATCGTTCAGCACGGCGCGCGTGTTCGCGGGCAGCGCGGTGTTGTTGATCGAGGCGCGGCCGTTGATCACATAGAACTCGTTCGACAGCGATCCCATCGTTCCGGTCGCCAGGTCCTCCGCCGTGCCGCTGACCTGGATGCGGCGCCAGCCGGTGCCTCTTTCCAGGGCCAGTACCGTGGGCGCCACCGGTTCCGGTGGCCGCGGCGGTAGCGGTGGTAGCGGCGGCGTCGTCACCGGCGGCTTCACCACGACGCCGGTCGACGGGTCCGGACCGTCGACGATCCGGGTCAGTTCGCTGGTCTGGGTCTCCGCAGGCGTCGGATCGTTCGCGCAGGCCCCGGCGAGAAGCAGGGTCGCTGTCGCTGCCCAGGGACGGACGAAGGCAAGGCGCTTGTGGGTGTTCACGGTTCTCACGTTGGTCTCCTTTGTTGGGGTTGCTGTCCTTGCCTTCAGCAACCGCCGGACCAGCGACGGGAGGCTTGCGAATCCGCGGATTTGTCGCCCGCGCACGCCGGGCTGTATACGCGCCGGCGACAGCGGCGGTGCGCGCGTCCCGCGTTGTAGCCGCGCAGGCTACTGGGCGGCGGCTAGTTCTCGTCGCCGTCGGCGCGGTCGCGCGCGGCGGCGACACCGTGACGTCGCATGAGACGATAGAGGTAGACGCGGCCGATGCCCGCCGCGTGCGCCGCGGCGGGAACGCGACCGCCGTGCGCGTCCAGCAGCGCGCGCACGTACGCCGCCTCGAACGCGTCCTGGGCTTGCTGGCGCGCTTCGGCGTACGGAATCGCGGGATCGATCGCGGTCGCCGCGCCGGTCGAAGCCGCCGTGATCCCGGGGCTCGATTGGTCGTGCTCGCCGAGCGGCATCGGCTCCTCGAACACCAGGCAGCGCTCGAGGTAATTACGCAGCTCGCGCACGTTGCCGGGCCAAGCCGATCGCGACAGGCCGGCGACGAACGCCGGATCGCAGAAGCGCGTCAGGCTCGCGTCGCTGGCGCCCAGACCGCGCAGCAGCTTCCGCACGAGCAGCTCCATGTCCTCGGGGCGCTGGCGAACGGGCGGCATCACGATCCGGACCACCGACAGGCGGAAGAAGAGATCGGCGCGGAAGCGGCCGTCGTTCACTTCGCCGCGCAGGTCGCGGTTGGTGGCGGCGATGATGCGCACGTCGACGGGCCGGTACGTGCTGGTGCCCAGCGCGCGCACGTGGCGGTTCTCGAGCGCGCGCAGCAGCTTCGGCTGCAGGTCAAGGGGGAGCTCGCCGATCTCGTCGAGGAAGATCGTGCCGCCGTCCGCTTCTTCGAACGCGCCGCTGCGGCGGGTCTGCGCGCCCGTGAACGCGCCCTTCTCGTGACCGAACAGCTCGCTCTCGAGGAGGTTGGCGGGGATGGCGCCACAGTCGACGACGACGAACGGCCGGTCCGCGCGGCCGCTGGCGCGGTGGATCGCCTCCGCCGCCTGGCCCTTGCCCGTGCCCGTTTCGCCTTCCAGCAGCACGGTCGCGTCGCTGGCCGCCGCCTTCTCCATCAGCGCGAACGACGCGCGCATCGGAACCGACTGCCCGTGCAGCGCGCCGAACGACGTGCGATCCGACACGAGCAGGCGGTTGCCGCCCTCGGCCAGCTCGAACCTCACCTTCGATGCGCCCAGGCGGATGAGGCTGCTGTTGCGAAGCAGCGCTTCCTTGACGTGGACCCCGTCGACGACGGTGCCGTTCAGGCTACCGAGATCCACGATGCGTACGCCGTCGTCGCCGACGCGGATCTCGCAGT
>DATMZL010000181.1:0-3423 GCA_035607075.1 Polyangia bacterium | reverse complement strand
GTCGAGTGGTTCACCGTGGACGGCGCGCTGGGAACACTGACCGTGACGCGAGCCGTCGCACCCGCCGATCCGCATGAAGTGATTCCCGGCCGGCTCGATTACCCCGGCGCGCCGCAGCCGCGGTGGTGGCAACTCGAAGACCACGCCGTCGATATCGGCGGTTTCGCGCCTGACCGCTCGCATTTCCCGACCATGCTGCTGATCGATGCGGTGCTCGCGCATGCGGACGACTGGTTCACCTTCCCGGTCCGTCCACCCGCCGATCCCAGTCAGAATCCGTCGAGCGGGGTGTTGGTGACGCTCGAAGGCGTGACGGTGCGCGACAGCTTCGGCGAGACCTGGAATCTGTCGGCACCCAGCGCAAGCGGCCCCGACGCGTGGTCGCTGTTCCACACAGCCGGGCTGGCCGAGTCGTCTCTCGTCGTCTGGCCGGTCGCTGTCGCGCCGCTGACGGGCCCTGCGCTCGACGAACTGCTGATCGGCGTCGATGAGGACGCCAACCTCGCGTGGGCCGTCGAGTTGCGCGCGGATGGACTGCAAGTGCTCGCGAGCGCCGATACAGCGACCGCGCTCGCGCAGGGCACGCGAACGGGCACGCGCGAATTTCGCTATTTGCCGTCCACCACCTTGCCGGATGGCTGGCATCCGTATCAGCGGATTCGTATCGGCGATCCGACGCCAGGCGGCGCGGTCGTCAGTACGGCGAATGATCCGGGCGCGGGAGATGGGCGCTCGGGTGGCTGGCGCCAGGGCGTGCTGGCCGACCTCACCGGGATGTATCCGCGGCCCCGGCCCGGCCCCGTATCACGCCTGATCGGCGGGCCGTCGGGCGCGGGCCTTGGACGCGGGCACATGCTCGCCTCGCGCGCGATACCCAGCAATGGCGTCATGCTGCGACGGCGCGCGATGCTCGCGCGCGACACCTCCGGCCGACCGGTCCTGTGGGTCGAGCGCAGCGCGGCGCCCGTGGCCGGGCCGCCGACATCGCACCTGCGGTTCGACGTTTTCGCCGAGAACGCGGTCTCGAAGCGGGGAGGCGGGTGATGGCCTTCGTTGACGTGCAACTGATCGATGGACTCGGGTTGCCGTATATCGCGGGCGCCGAGGCGGGGCTCGCCGATCCTCAGCTCGATCCTCTTTTCGACGCTGCATGGCAGGGCCTGCTCGCGGCTTTTCCCGGCCTGAGCCTGCAGCCCTTGTTCGATAGCCTGCCCGTTGAGCAACTGGCTGACCTCGTGGATGCCGTGCGCCTTGCCGGCAACGAACCGCCCGACCCGTTCGTGTGGTTCACGTTGCCGTGCGAGGACGCCGCAGCACAGGCGCTCGCCACAGCCGCGAGTGCGCTGCCGATGGTGCGCTTTGCCGGCGTGCGCGACAAGACGTACCTGCCTGTTTCGTATGGCACGAACCCCGATGCGCAGCGCACGCTGCAGATCCAGCCGTCGCCGAACGGCGTCGATGCCGTCTATGCGTGGGACGTCGCCGGCGGGTCCGGCGACGGCGCACGTGTCGCCGACATCGAAAGCGGCTGGCTTCTGACGCACGAGGAACTGATCGGCGCGCGGGTGCGCAAGCTGTCGGTGTTCGGATCGGCTCTTGTCGATCACGGTACGGGCGTCGTTGGCATCGTGGCCGGCTCGGACAACGGAGTCGGGACAATCGGCATCGCGCCCGGTGCGGCCGTAGACCTTGTAACGGAGGATCGCGGCGGGGTAGCGAACCGCGCCGCAGCCATCGCCGTGGCCACCGCAAACCTCTCCAGCGGCGATATCCTGCTGATCGAGGGCGCGCTGCCCTTCACGCCGACACCCGAGCCGGCCATCCTGGTGGAGTTCGATCCCGCCGTGCAGGCGGCCATCGGCATCGCAGTGGGCCGTGGCATCACGGTGATCGAGCCGGCGGGCAACGGCGGCGTCGACCTGGACCAGTTCCCCTTCCTGGCCCACACGCGGCCTGATTCGCTCACCTTCAGCGGTGCGATCGTCGTTGGCGCGGGTGAGTTTTCGGGCCCGCCGTCCGATCAATGGGCGCGCACGTTTTCGTCGTTCGGCAGCCGGGTCGACTGCTTTGCGGCGGGCGCCGCGATTCGCGCTCCGGCGGCCAGCGCGCCCAACGCTTATCAGAGCTTCAGCGGCACGTCGGGGGCATCGGCGATTATTGCTGCGAGTGCAGCGCTGCTGCAGTCGATGACGCGCGCCGCTACGGGAGGGACGCTTCTGCCCGCCGACGTGCGCCGGCTGTTCCGGAGCGCGTCGCTGGGCGTGCTGCCGGACGATCCGCTCGGCGCGCGCATCGGCGCGATGCCGGACCTGCGCAAGATCATCCGCGCGCAAGGACTCGCGCGTGTGCTGCCTGTGGCGGGCGCCACGTCCGGCGGGGACGCGCTGTTCATCGTCCATCTCGACGCCGACAACCGGATGGTGCGGCGGCATTGGACCTTCTTCACAGGCTGGGGACGGCCGCTCGCGGCCGGCCCGCCGAACGACCGCTTCGAGCTGATCGCCGCGCAACCCGCTGCGATCTCGACGGAGGAAACGCAGCCGCTCGAACGGCTGCGGCACGACGCGTTCTTCGGCGGCGCGGGCGGCATCCAGCATATGTTCTGGGATTCGCTGGGCCAACAGGGCGATGTCTCGAAGCCGGTGGTCGCAAGCGGGCTGGTCGCGGACGGGCGCGCGGTCGCGGTGGCGCTGCCGACACCGGACCGGCTGCTGCTGGCGGCGACCAATCCGCAAGGGCGGCTCGTCGTGTTCGTCGGCGACCTGCAAACGCTGCTGGCGGGCATGAGCGCGCCGCTGGTCCTCGATTCCGTAGCCAGCTATCGGCGTGTCGCGGGGCCCGTACTGGTCTCGCGCGGCGCGGGCAGTGCCGACGTGGTTGCGATCGAAGACGGCGGCAGCTTCAAGTGGTACACGGGCAACGTCCTCGCGACGGTCGGGACGGGCTGGAGCGGAGCCGTCACCGACCCGAGCGGCGTGGCGTTCGAGCCCGGCGCGCGGCCGGCGCTGCTGGCGCTCGGCGGCAGATTGATTGCCGCAGCGGTTGGCTCGGAGGGCTGGTTGCGGGCGATCGACATCGATCCCGCCTCGCAGACGATCGCCGAGCCGGTCGTCGTCGACGTGCAGGCGACCATCGACACGCTCGGGCCGCTCGCCCTCGCGCTGGCTGGCAACCGCGTCGTGGTTATCGCCGTCGACACCGAACGTGTGCTGCGTGCCGCGACACGCGCCATCGCCGGCGGCGACTGGACGCCGCTGCTGCCGATCGTCTCGGATACCGCGATCAGCCCGCTCGGCGGCGTCACGGCGGTGTCGATCGATCTGGGCGTGATGGCGATCGCGGTCGACGTCGGCGGGACGATCCGGTCGGCGCTGTCGGCCAATGGGCTCGAATGGACCGCGCTCGCTCCGCTGTCCCTGTTGG
>DATMZL010000195.1:0-2610 GCA_035607075.1 Polyangia bacterium | reverse complement strand
GGTCAACCCGCAGCTGCCACACGACCGAAGCGCTCGGCGATTCCCAGGATCTCTTCCTTGTCGCGTAGTCGATCCATCAACTCCGGCGGCAACGCCGACGCGCCGAGGGCGGCGCCAGCGATCTGACCGGCGATCGAGGCGATCGTGTCGGTGTCGCCACCCGCCGCGATTACCTGCTGCAGGATGCGTTCGAATGACCGCTTGTACACCTCGCGTGCGGCGAAGATCGCGAGGGGAATGGAGTCGACGACGAAGCCCGAGCTTCCCCAAGTGTCGCCGATCTGGAATGGCGACACGTCGTCGCCGAAGTTCGCGAACCGCAGGATCCGATCGCGGACCTTTGAATCGGGCAAATCAGCAGCGATGTCGACCAGGAGGTTCTCAGGCGAGTACCCGGTTTGGCTCACAAGGCGCACCGCCGCCGTAACAGCCAAGGCACCGACATACGCCTCATCGTGGTGATGGGTGATGCGACAGACGTCACGAAGGGTGCGCCGGGCGTCATCGCTTCTGGGATCCAGTAGAAACGCGAGTGGAGCGATGCGCATCGCGGCGCCATTTCCCGCCGATCGCTCGCCTTTCGCGCCCGACAGCGCCCAGTGCGCGCCAGCGTCGAGATCGCGCAGGGCCTTGAATGTGCTCGCGCCGAGCCCACGAAGGCGTCCCGCTCGAAACCACACCAAGAATCGTTCAGCGATCTTCGCCGGATCGACGGCGCCACCGTCGATCACCGCCTCACAGGTCGCGAGGGTTAGCTGCGTGTCGTCGGTGATGACGAGCTCGTCGGGTAGCTGAATCGGTCCCCGAGGGGCGCTTCCCTCGAACGGTCTACCGCAGGCGTCACCGAGCGCGCCGCCGAGGACGGTGCCGACCACGCGGTCGAACGAAGACGGCGGATTGCGCGGCGTGCTCACGCGCGTCAGAAGTCACCCGTCTCGGCGACGAAACGACGGACCACCCCTTCGTCCGACACGATCCAGGTGACGTTGTATGCGCCAGCGCCGTCCCCTCCCGAAAGCGTGATCATGACTGCCTGAAAGTCGTCCGAGACAAGAACGCGGGATGGAAGCGCCGAGGTATTGAAGCAGTCCGCGAAGAAGCGCTTGTCCACTTTGTGGCGCGTCCCGTTCCATGACACGTCCATGCTGGCGATCTCCGACTTGAGGTAATCGGGAGGTCCCGCGTCCGTGCCGAGAGCACGGTGGCCGTCGACACGCCTCACGCCCCCAGCGTCGTCAAGCGTCAGCTTGTGCTTGTTCCTATCGAACGCCCGTCCGCGGATCTCGACGACGACGAACTTCTTACCCAACGAGAACCGCTGGGAGAACTGCTTTCCGTCATCAGACGCCACCGCCTCGTGAGCCGTGATGGGGTCGGCGGCAAACGCAGACGCGGATCGAAGAAAAAGTACCAGCGAAAGAAGCCCTCGTATGCGAAGCACCGTCCCTCCCGTCTGCCCAACGATACTGCCGTTCAGCAGCGACCGCCCACGTCAGGCTTTGTTGAGCCACGCCTGACATAGCGACGAACCTTCGCGACGTCGCCAGCGGCCAACTTCAGGATCGCGAGCTTGACGCGCACGCCCTCACTGTCGCCGTACGAATCGAGGAGCCGCAACGTCGGCTCGCACCTCGGCGGCGAAGTCTCTCTGGAGGATGCGAGCAAGATCCGATGCAGATACGACCGGAATAGGCTGCTCCATGATCGCCGCTACTCCGGCTCTCGTCTCCACGGCGAGCCCGGCCTCTCGCGCCGAGCGTTCCATCCGGCCGGAAGGTCAGCCAGCTCATAGAGGCTCGAGTCCAGTTCGACGACCGAATGGAGAGCAACAAGCAGCGCATCCTCCATTTTGAATTCATCCCCGGTCAGGAACTGCCACGAACCGTCCCCTTCGTCGCGACACACCAGCAGGACTGAACGCTCACCGTTCATGATCTGCCGGACGGTAACGATCCCGACGTTCGGCGGATCTGTGAAGGGCCAGCTCTGAGTCTTCATGATGACGAAACCTCGAACTCGAGCTTCCCCCAGCGCCTCGCTCTGCCCAACGATACTGCCGTTCATCGGCCAGCGCATCAGAGCTCGAACCACGAACCGCCGACGATCGTGTCCCGGTTTTGTGGAACTCCACCGCGAGTTCCGTCGCCGCGGCGACCGGAATGACGAACTCGGTCGGTACGTTCGCCAGTCGGACTAGAGCCCATCCTCTCGGAACGAGAGCCATCTCCGCCACGCGCTTCTCGACGGACCCACGGCCTCGGGCGAGCTGACGAAGACATCCGCCCCGCCGTCATATGGCGCGTAAGCGGTTCCGAGGCGAAGATTCGCGAAGAACGCACGAGTTCGACACACTGCAACCGCGCGCATTAGATCGTCGAACGCCGATCGACGCCACGTTGTCTCGACCGCCGCGAAGCGCGTCAGGAGGCCTTCGGTATCCTCATTCGACCGGTACGCGAGTTGCGGCACTTCTGCGAACGCCGTCGGTTCGATACCGGGCAGGTCCCAAGAGACTGTGTCGTCCCCAAATCTTGCGTCAAATAGAACGAATCGCTCGCCTTCGCCGAGGACAGCGGTCGCCACAGCGTTGTGGCGGGAAAGGAGCTCACG
>DATMZL010000678.1:0-5189 GCA_035607075.1 Polyangia bacterium | reverse complement strand
CGCCCGGGCAGTTGGGGCCGATCAGCGTCGATCCCGGGTAAGCGCCGAGCGCACGCTTCGCCTTCACCATGTCCAGCGTCGGGATCCCCTCGGTGATGCAGACGATGACCGCGATGCCGGCCTGCGCGGCTTCGAGGATCGCGTCCGCGGCGCCGGGCGGCGGCACGTAGATGACAGTCGCGTTCGCGCCCGTCTTCTTGACCGCGTCGGCGACCGTGTCGAACACGGTGAAGCCTTCGTGGACCAGGCCGCCTTTGCCGGGCGTCACGCCGCCGACGACGTTGGTGCCGTACTCGCGCATCTGCTTGGCGTGGAACGTCCCGGCCGAGCCGGTGATGCCTTGAACAATCAGCTTGGTGTCTTTTCCGACGAGAACCGACATGGCCTTAGACCGCCTTTCCGGCTGCGAGGGCGACCACGCGGCGCGCGCCGTCGGCCATGTCGTTCGCGGTCGTGACGGCGAGGCCCGACTCCGCGAGCATCTTCTTACCGAGCTCCACGTTCGTCCCTTCCAGACGCACGACCAGCGGCACCTTGAGGCCCACCTGCTTGACCGCGGCGATCACGCCCGACGCGATCGTGTCGCACTTCATGATGCCGCCGAAGATGTTGACGAAGATGCCACGCACCTTCGGATCGGCGGTGATGATCTTGAACGCGGCGGCGACGCGCTCCTCGGTCGCGCTGCCGCCGACGTCGAGGAAGTTCGCGGGCTGGCCGCCGAAGTGCTTGATGGTGTCCATCGTCGCCATCGCCAGGCCGGCGCCGTTGACCATGCAGCCGATGTTGCCGTCCAGCTTGATGAACGACAGGTCGTAGCGCTTCGCCTCCGTCTCCGCGGGATCTTCCTCGTCGAAGTCGCGCAGCACCTCGAGATCGGTCTGCCGGTAGAGCGCGTTGTCGTCGAAGGTCATCTTCGCGTCGAGGGCCAGCGCCTTGCCGTCCTTCAGGATGGCGAGCGGGTTGACCTCGAGCAGCGACGCGTCGGTCGCGATGAACGCGGCGTACACCTGCTGGATCAGCTCGCCCGCGCTCTTGGCGGCGGCGCCGTGCAGGCCGAGCCCGTAGGCGAGGTTGCGCGCCTGGTAGCCGGCCATGCCGACGACCGGGTCGACGGCCTCCTTGAGGATCTTCTCCGGCGTCTTGGCGGCGACCTCTTCGATCTCCATGCCGCCCTCCGACGACGCCATCACGACGACGCGGCCGACGCCGCGGTCGACGACGATGCCCAGATACAGCTCACGCGCGATGTCGACCGCCTGCTCAATCAGCAGGCGCTTGACCAGCTTGCCGCCCGGGCCGGTCTGGTGCGTGACCAGGTTCATCCCCAGGATCTTCTGCGCGGTCTCGCGCGCCGCCGATGCGCCCTTGACCACCTTCACGCCGCCGCCCTTGCCGCGTCCGCCCGCGTGGATCTGCGCCTTCACGACGACGAACTCGTTGTCGGTCTCGGCGATCAGCGCCTTGGCGGCCGCCTCGGCCTCGTCGGGGCTGAACGCCGGCCGCCCCTTGGGGACGGGGACGCCGAGCTTCTTGAGGATCTCCTTCGCCTGGTACTCGTGGATCTTCACAGTTTCTTACCGGCTTCGATGACCTCGCGGACCGCAGTGGCCGACTTCTCCAGCATGGCTTTTTCCTCGGCGGTCAGCTCGATCGAGACGATCTTTTCGACGCCGGCGGCGCCGATCACGATCGGCACGCCGAGGTACATGTCCTTGAACCCGTATTCGCCGTCGAGGTACGCGGCGCAGGCCACCAGACGCTTCTGGTCCTTGAGGTACGCGGTCGCCATCGCGATCGCCGCCGTCGCTGGCGCGAGGAAGGCGCTGGTCCCCATCAGCTTGACGATCTCGCCGCCGCCGTTGCGCGTGCGCTCGACGATCGCCGCCAGCTTGTCGGCGGGGACGAGCTGCTTCACCGGGATGCCGTTGATGGTGCAGTTGCTGATGATCGGCACCATCGTGTCGCCGTGGCCGCCCAGCACCATCGCGCGAACGTCCTTCACGGACACGCCCGCCGCCTCGGCGAGGAACAGCTGGAAGCGCGCGGAGTCCAGGATGCCGGCCATGCCGACGACCTTGTTGGCGGCGAAGCCGGTGACCTTCTTCAGCTCGTAGACCATCACGTCGAGCGGGTTCGACACGACGATCACGAACGCGTCCGGGCAGTGCTTCTTGAGGTTCTCCCCGACGTTGCGGATGATCTTCAGGTTCACGGAAAGCAGATCGTCGCGCGACATGCCCGGCTTGCGCGGCACGCCGGCGGTGATGATGACGACGTCGGCGCCGGCGCAGTCGGCCCAGTTGGAGCTGCCGGTGACCTTCGCGTCGTGCCCGAGGATCGTGCCGTTCTGCTCGAGGTCCAGCGCCTTTCCTTTGGCGAGGCCTTCCTTCTCGGGGATGTCGAACAGCACGACGTCGCCGAGCTCGTGGCGGGCGCACAGCGCGGCCAACTCGCCGCCGATGTTGCCGGCGCCAATCAGGGCAATCTTGTTCCTACGGGGCATACGAAACTCCTCGCTAGCGGGGTTGTTGAATCAGAGGTTGCTGATGATCGCGTCGCCGAAGGCGGAGCACGCGACCTCTTTGGCGCCTTCCATCAGGCGCGCAAAATCGTAGGTGACGACCTTCTGCGAGATGGTCTTCTCGAGCGCGGTGACGATCTTGTCGGCGGCGCCCTGCCAGCCGAGGTGCTCGAGCAGCATCACGCCCGACAGGATCACCGAGCCGGGGTTCACCTTGTCGAGGTTGGCGTACTTCGGCGCCGTGCCGTGCGTCGCTTCGAACACGGCGTGGCCGGTGACGTAATTGATGTTGCCGCCGGGCGCGATACCGATGCCGCCCACCTGCGCGGCGAGCGCGTCGCTCAGGTAATCGCCGTTCAGGTTCAGCGTCGCGATGACGTCGAACTCGTCGGGGCGGGTCAAAACTTGTTGCAGCGTGATGTCGGCGATCGCGTCCTTCACCAGCACCTGGCCCGCGGGCGGCTTGCCGCCGCAGTCGTCCCAGCCCACCGCCTTGCCGGCGTAGTCGCGCTTCACCAGGGCGTAGCCCCAGTCGCGGAACCCGCCCTCGGTGAACTTCATGATGTTGCCCTTGTGCACCAGCGTGACGCTCTTCCGGCCGTGTCTGATGGCGTAGTCCAGCGCGGCGCGGACCAGGCGCTCCGAGCCTTCGCGCGAGACCGGCTTCACGCCGATGCCCGACGTCGCGGGGAAGCGGATCTTCTTCACGCCCATCTCGTTCTGGAGGAAGGCGATCATCTTCTTCGCTTCGGGCGATTCGGCGGCCCATTCGATGCCCGCGTAGATGTCCTCCGTGTTCTCGCGGAAGATCACCATGTCGACCTTCTCGGGCGCCTTCACCGGCGAGGGCACGCCCTTGAAGTAGCGGACCGGGCGCAGGCAGACATAGAGGTCGAGCATCTGGCGGATCGCGACGTTGAGCGAGCGGATGCCGCCGCCGACCGGCGTCGTCAGCGGACCCTTGATGCCGACGAAGTAGGTCTTGAACGCTTCCAGCGTCTCGTCCGGCAGCCAGCTGTCGAACTGCGTCTTCGCCTTCTCGCCCGCGTACACCTCGGTCCACGCGATCTTCTTCTTGCCGCCGAATTCCTTGGCGACCGCGGCGTCCAGGACGCGCACGCTGGCGCGCCAGATGTCAGGACCGGTGCCGTCACCTTCGATGAACGGGATGATCGGGCGATCGGGAACTTCGAGGCGGCCGTCGGCGCGGACGGCGATCGGTTCTGCGCCAGAGGGGATGACAGGTTTCGGGCTCTGCGGGTTCGACATTTGCGGGGCTGATTACCTCCGACGGGGGCCGATCAACGCAAGGGAAAAATTCGCGATCTGCGCGCGCGACGCTAGCGAACAGGTGTCCCAGGCGGCACATCCCGGTCCAACCCCGAGAGCGCGAGGACCTCGTCGCCGCCGGCCGCCAGGATCATCCCTTGCGACAGCACGCCGAACATCTTCCGGGGCGCCAGGTTCGCGAGGTAGATGACGGTCTTTCCGACCATCTGCTCGGGCGCGTAGGCGGAGGCGATGCCGGACATGACGGTCCGTGGGGCGCCGCCAACATCCAGCGTCAGCTTCAACAGCTTGTCGGCCTTGGGCACGCGTTCGGCGGCCGTTACCTTCGCGACGCGCAAGTCCAGCTTCTTGAAGTCGTCGTAGGCGATCTCGCCGGGCGGCGCGGCGGTCGCGGCCGTCGCCGCTTTCGCAGGCGGCGCGGCGGCTTCGTCGACCGGCACCGGCGCCCACTTGGCGAGCAACGCCGTCTGGCGGTCCGGGTCGATGCGCGGGAAGACAGGTTTCGGTTCGGTCAAGACGCCGCCCGGCCAGCCCCACTTGTCCGGCCACGTTCCGTCGTCGGCTTCGCGTCCGAGCTGGCGCAGGATCTCGCGCGCGGCGACGGGCATCGCCGGCGCGACCATCCGCGCGGCCCAGCGGAGCGCCTCGCAGCAACCGGCGAGGACGTCAGCGATTCGCTCGAGGTTTCCCTCCTTGTGGAGGACCCAGGGCTTCTCCTCGTCGATCTTCTGGTTGTAGGCGCGCACCAGACGCCAGGTCGCGTCGAGCGCGTTGGACGGGCTGAAGGCCTCCCACGCTGACTGCGCCTCGCCCAGGAGCTGCGCGGCGGACGCGTTTTCCTGTGCGCGCGGGGGCAGCTCGGCGCCGATGTACTTGTGCGCCATCGAGACGGTGCGGTTCAAGAGGTTGCCGAGGTCGTCGCCGAGGTCCGACTTGTAACGCTGGAACAGCGCCTCGTACGTGAAGTCGCCGTCGGCGCCCAGCGTGTACTCGCGCAGCACGAAGTAGCGCAGCGGATCGACGCCCAGCTCGTCGGCGATCGCGTTGGGATCCACCCTCGTAGCCGGTGTCGACTTCGCGATCTTCACTCCCTTCACGGTCAGGTAGCCGTGGCAGAAGACCCGCTTGGGGGCGGGCAGGCCGGCGCTCCAGAGCATCGCGGGCCAGTAGACGGCGTGGAAGCGAAGGATGTCCTTCGCGATCATGTGGTTCGCGGCCGGCCAGAACGCGGCCTTGCCCGTGCCGCGCGCGACGGCGTCGGGACCGCCGAGCACGGTGAGGTAGTTGGTGAGCGCGTCGATCCAGACATAGACGAGGTGGGTGGGATCGCCGGGGACCGGGATGCCCCATTTCACCGCCGATGCGAGCCGCGAGA
>DATMZL010001080.1:0-2549 GCA_035607075.1 Polyangia bacterium | reverse complement strand
GGCGCTGCAACGAAGCCCTGGCGCAGAACGACGATGCGCCGTTACCGGCTGGCGATTCCCGCTCGGCGCGCCTCGCGCGTGCGTGCGCGGACGTCTACTCGGAGCCGGCCTGCGCGGCTGCCATGCGCAATCCGCCCCGAGATGTCGCGGCCATCGCGAGCGCGATCGCGGAGGCGTGTCGCCACGCCTACTGTCCTCGTTTGCCGGAGCCGCGCCCGGCGCTGTGCGCCGGCGAGTTACCGCCGCCCGTCGAGATGCTGCGCCGGTGGCGCGAGCTCCAGACGCGGATCATCGCGCTGGAGCTCGGCGTCGCGCCCGAGGTGGTCGAGGCGCTCGCCCCGCCCACGCGGTTCACGGTCAGCAAGCAGCTCGTGCCCCCCGCGCCCAGGGCCCCCGCGCTGGGCGTGCGCGTCACGGGCGACGGCCGCAACGTGCACGTCGCGATCGAGGGTCAGAAGCAGACGGTCGCGCTCGCGGCCGGTGGCAAGGACGACGCGCTGGTGGCCCTTTTCCGGCGCGTGCGCGCGGCGGCGCCCGCCGGTACGGGCATCGCGCTCGACGCCGAGCGCGCCGTCGGCTACGACGCCGTCATCCGCGTGCTCGACGACCTGCACGCGGCCGGCTTCACGGACGTCGAGTTCGCGAGCGCGCAGCCCTGATCGGCGCCGCCGCGACAAAGCCGGCGACCCGGGTTATCCTCCAGCCGCGCGGACGTTAGTTATTTCAAAGCGAACAGGAGACGTCATGAAGGGACTCGTCGCGGTGTTTCTGGGACTCGTGCTGGCAAGTTGCAGCAGCAGCAGCAGCGACAAAACCGCCGATCCTCAGGCTCTCTGCAAAATGGGAACGGCTTCGGTCTGCGAGAAGGTCTACACCTGTGCGGAGGGCGCGCCGCTTCGCGCGCTGCTGGGCGCCTCGCAGGCGGACTGCGTAACGGCGCTGAACGCCGAGGAGTGCGCCAACGCCACCGGCTGCCCCGCGGGTCAGACGTATCACGCCGACATGGCTCAGGCGTGCCTGGATGCCATCAAGGCGATCACGTGCGCGCAGCTGGCGGGAGCGTCAACGAACCTGTTTCCGCCCGTTTGCAACATGGTCTGCACGGCCGCTTAGCGGCCGCCTACGAAAAGGTCGCAAAAAGTGAACCGTGGGGGGCCCCCGCGGACACTGGCATGCCATGCATGCCATGGGACGCACCCCGCATAGCCTCACCTGCCTTTGGGGCGTAGCTGCGCTCGCGCTGGGAATTGGCGCGTGCAGCGGCGGCAATAGCCAGCCGAACAAGCAAGACACCGGCGTGGACGTGCCGACCGGGAACGACGTACCGACCGGCAACGACACGGCGGACACGGCAGACGACACGCCGTCCGGGACGGACGTGCCGGCGGGCAACGACACGGCGGACGATACGCCCGCGAACACCGACGGTGGTGTCGACGCGACCGACGGTCCCACGGTCGAGTGCGCGCCCGGTCCGACGGGCGGCCCGACGCCCGCGGGGACGGCGCCCATGCAGGACGCCGGTCCGACGGTGACGACGACGGCCACGCGACCCGAGCTCTCGGACACGCAGGCCGCGCAGTACACGGTCCAGAAAGCCATGGCCCAGGGCTTCAACATCACGTACGGCGACGGCGGCGTCCCGCCGGTGACCTACTCGATGAACGACGGCTGGGATCCGCAGGCCAACGGGATCGGCGACCCTTCCACCTTCACGCCGATGTTCACTGTCGCGGCCGACGGCAGCGGCGACCAGCCCGACATCAACCGCGCCTTCCTCGCGGCGAACGCGTTGGGCGTCTGCGGCCGCGTCTACATCCGGCTGCTGCCGGGCGAGTACCGTGGCGTCACGCAGCTGCCGAGCAAGACGTCCGCGCCCTCCATCACCCTTTACAGCACGGAGACCGACGCGTCGAAGACGGTCATCATCAACAACAACGCGACGGCGACCGTCGGGAGCATGAGCAACTCGGCGACGTTCACCGTCAAGGCGATCCGCAACTTCCAGATGAAGAACATCACCGTCGCCAACGACTACGTCGAGGGATCGGCGACGGGGAACCAGAGCGCGGTCGCGATGCTGCTACAGGCCGATCGCTCGCAGTTCGAGAACGTTCGCTTCCTCGGCAACATCGGCACGCTTTACGTGAAGTCAGCGAGCGAGAACGTCGTCGCGCGTTCGTATTACCGCGACTGCTACATCGAGGGCGATCAGGACTTCATCACCGGCCGCGGCACCGCCGTCTTCGATCACTGCGAGATCAAGGTCCTGACGTCGCGGCAGGCGACAGGAAACTCGATCGCGTATCCAAGCACGCTGGTTTTCAACCCCTACGGCTTCCTGTTCGAGAGCTGCAAGTTCACGTCGGACGCGGGCGCGACCGGCGTCGCGCTGGGACGCCAGTGGGTCGAGTCGGGCGACACCACCGCGACGAACGGCTGGGCCGTCGGCAAGGTCGTGGTCCGCAACTCGACGCTGGGCGCGCACCTCGCGGGCGCGATGCCCTGGTCGTCGATGGGCGCGCGCACGACGACGCCGAAGGATCCGG
>DATMZL010000210.1:0-3495 GCA_035607075.1 Polyangia bacterium | reverse complement strand
CGGCGCGCTCGTCGGCGAACAGCTTCTCGGGATCGACGGCGCCGAGAGAGCCGGTCACGGCGACCCCGTGCATGCCGCCGTCGACGTCGCGAACCTTGAAGGTCGTCGCGCGCTTCCCGAGGTGGTCGAACCTGGCCGTGGCCGTAGCGACGATCTCGAGCTTGGAGGGTGGGATCCCCAGGCTGCGGCTCACATGGTCGAGCGCCGCCGCCGCGGCGGCTTCGCCAGGCCCGGGCGCAGGTCGCGACCTGCATGAGAGTGCCGCGCCAACGACGAGAACCGCCAGAACCGCGTACATGCACAACCCTCTGATCGGCCGCATCACGCCTCCCGAGGCCTTAAACGACAGGGCGGACCATTATTTTCGAATTCTCGTCACGAAATTCGTCGCGGTCGCGCGCTTAACCAATCGGCGAATGCCCGGTCTTGTAGAAGCCAATGCGCTTCGCGACACGACCTTCGCTCACCGCCGTATTTGCGTTCACCCTGCTGCTCGCCACGGGCTGCGCGGACCTCATGGTTCTCGACGCGCGCACGGCGCTCGGTGCGCACCCTGGAGCGCTCGAGGCGGCTCGTTATGCCGAGGCGCTGCACGACGCGGCCGCCGCACACGCGTACGCCGATCGGTCGAGCGAATTTGCGCGGCTAGCTGACGAGGCGCTGACGGCGCTGAACCGCAACGAGACCACCGCCGGACCAGACCGGCCGAAGCTGGTCGCGTGGCGGGGCGTGTTGCTCGGCGATCTCGGCCGTTACGACGAGGCGTGGACCGAGCTACAGCGTTCGATGGCGATGCGGCCGACGCTGGTCGCCGCCCGCGCGATCGTCCCGGGCCTGCGGCGGCAACACCAACACGACGACGTCGTCCAGACCTGCGTCCGCAGCGCCGCGGCGATCACCGATCGCTACGAGCTGTTCAACCTGATCGAGCTCTGCGCCGCGAACATGGACGCGCCCAACGAGGCCGCGTCGCTCGCGTGGGCCGCGCCCGAGACACGCGCCTTCTTCGCGGCCGAGCGTGAGCGGAGAAAGCGCGAGGCCGAGGAAGCGCGCGCGGCGCAGGCGGCGCAGGAAGCAGACGATCAGATGCGCGCCGCGATGCAAAGCATGCAGGACGCGATGGACGAGTCGATGCGCGCCGCGCAGATCGCGAACCAGGCGGCGATGGACGCCGCGATGCAAGCCGCTCAGCTGGCAATTCCCACAACGCCCTGACCGCGGGTCATCACTTCCCCGTTTGCCACAACGTCGTCGCGCGATCGTCCGGGGACGCGAAGTCACGGTGGTAGAACCAGACGATCCCGTCGCCGCGCTCGGCGAGATAAAAGGCCAGCACCTCGCTGATCGTCGCGGCCAGGTGAAGCGACCCGTCGACGCCCATCTGCAGCTCCACGATCTCTCGGGTGGCGGCGAGGTGCGCGCGCACGCGCGCGGCGCCGGGCCGGTCGGACCGCGGTAGGTTCTCGAGCGTCTCGTCGATCTCGCCGTCCACCGTCGGTTCACATCTGATCTGGATGGGGCGCTGGCTCTCGTGCCAGTGGATCTCCACCAGGCTATCGAGCCGACCGTCCGCGGGCTCGATGCGAAAGTGCGTCCACATCTCGCGGACCGCTGCCGTTTCCCCGCCGGGAAGGTCGAGGATCTCGGCGAGCGTCATCAGATCCGCGAGGCGAAGCTCCTCGACGAGCATGGCGGCGGTGACGTCCGCGACCGACTTCTTGCAGTAGACGAGGACGCGCGCGGGCACGGCTACACCCCGAGCGCGCGCAGGTCCAGGCGGCCCTGGCGGAGGGGCGGACAGAAGTAGTAAGCGCCGGTGACGGCGCGCGTGAACGACAGGATTCCGTCGGGGATGCCGTCGTCGCGCCCGGCCATCCGGCGGAGCTGGCGTTCGAAGCGATCCAGCGACTCGCCGAACGCGACGAAGTTAAGACCGTGCTCGCGGATTCCACCGTACGGCATCGACCGGCGGACGACGAATGCGGGCGGGTCGAAGCTCTCCTGGGCGGTGCGCTTCACGTGCGCGGACGCAGGCGCGTCCTCCAGCTCGTCGTTGGTTTCGAGATCTCGGCCGATGGCGCTGGAGCGCGCGCCGGCGGTCATGCGAGCGACGGCGTCGAGATCGTGCACCCAGCGCTGGACCGCGACGAAGCTGCCGCCGTCCAGCCCGGAACCGCGGCCCGCGATGATCGCGGCGCGCACCGCATCCTCGCCCTTCGGATTCTCGGTTCCGTCGACGAACCCGCTGAGATCGCGTCCGTCGCGGTAGGCGAACGCGTCGACCTCGTCGACGACGTCGAGCAGTCCCCGAAGGCGTCCCGCAAGCTCCCGGCCGGCGTCGAAGAGACGGGTGGCATCACCGTGCGCCAGGAAAGCCCACGCGGCGAGCTGGGTCGACGGGAACGGCGGCAGGTCGTCCGGAAACGCGCGCAGCCCGGCGATGGGCCGGCCCAGCCGCTCGACCAGCGGCGTCCCCACGCCGATCACCGTCCGCGGATCGTGCTGGGCCGCGCCGATCGCGCGCAGCGCCGCCTCCGGATCGGCGTCCGCGTGCAGGGCGAAGCTGACGTGACGGGCAAGCGGAGGCGCGGCTTCGAGAATCGCGGGTTGGGACAGGGTCATGGCGCGGCCATTATGCCTGCCGCCGGCCGCCGCTACGACCCGATGCCGACGATGTCGAACGTCACGCCCACGTCGGCGCCGATGCCGTAGTCGGCGACGATGAGCAGCTTGGCCCTGCCGACGCCGGCGCTGTCGCGCAGCAGGTAACCCTGGCCGGCCCATGCGCTGTCGCTGTGCGCGAAGTTTCCTCCCAACTCAGCGGAGGTGAACATCGTGCAGCTCGACGCATCGCCTGGCACGTCCTCGACGCGCGCGAACGCGGGCGCACCCGCCGCCGGTTGCTGCCGGCAGAACGCGTCGCCGATGGTCGTCGGGACCAGCCCCACGACCATCGTTGCGCGCAAGTAGAACGTAGACCCGGTCTGGTCCGGCGTGATCCGCGCGCTCGTGACATCCCACCCCTCACCGTAAACGCTGCGCGCCGTGAGCGTCACGCGCTTGCCGCCGCCCGGCAGGTCGATGACGCCGGGCTGCGACATCGGCGCTGGTGCATCGGCGCCGCCGCACGCCAGCGACGTGATAGCCAGCAGGGCGGCGCACCACCTCGTCACGCAACCAGCTTAGGCTCAATGATCGCGGGGAAAAAGCCGATCTTGCGGCTAAATGCCTTCGAAGCCGAAGTAGCTGCGCGCGTTCTTGAAGCAGACGTCCTCGACGAGCCGCCCAAGCAACCCCTTGTCGTCGGGCAGCCGGCCGGCTTCGACGTCGTTGCCGAGCAGGTTGCAGAGCAACCGCCGGAAGTAGTCGTGGCGTGAGTACGACAGGAAGCTGCGCGAATCGGTCAGCATCCCGACGAAGCGCGACAGGAGGCCCATGTTGGACAGCGCGTTCATCTGCTTCTCCATGCCGTCCAGCTGATCGAGGAACCACCAG
>DATMZL010001677.1:0-2017 GCA_035607075.1 Polyangia bacterium | reverse complement strand
GCGGAGGAACGACGGGCGTCGCCGGCACGAGCGGCGTTGCTGGCGCGGGCGGCCGCGGAGGAACGACGGGCATCGCGGGCACGGGTGGCGTCGGCGGCACGGGCGCGGTCGCGGGCACGAGCGGCGTCGCGGGGACGGGCGTCTCCGGCGGCGGCGGCTCGACGGTGGCGTGCGGGACGACGGTCGGCACGCGGCCCGCCCCCGTCGCGCCGCCCTCGCTCGCGACCTGCGTCGACCTCGATCACAACGACCCCGGCCTGACGTGCGACGCGGCCGCCGACGTCAACAACCCGATCATCTACAGCCTCGCTGTGAGCCCGGACGGCCAGATGATGGCGACGGCTGGCTGGATCTACAGCACCGACGACGTCTCGCTGCAGCTGTGGCACATCCAGGGCAACAGGCCGGTCGTCTGCGCGGGGTTCACCTCTTCGGGGCTCGGACCCGCCTACGTCGCGTTCTCGCCCGACGGGAAATACCTGGCGGTCGCGCTGCGCTGGGGACACGTCACCCTGTTCAACCTTCCGTCGCTGTCGCAGGCGGGCCAGACCACGGCCTCGGTCGGGACGCTTTACGGCGTCGGCTTCTCGCCCGACAGCAAGACGGTGTTCTCGCTCGACTACGACGGCAATACCTACGACGGCCACCTCTACGCGGACCGCCTGGACGGGACACCGATCGCGTCGTTGCCGATGCTCGGCGTGGATCCCGATTCGCTCGCGGTGTCGCCGATCGCCAGCAGCGGCAAAGTGACGCTTGCGGTGGGCGGTTACACGGGCAACGTCGGCGTCTACTCGTTCAGCGGCACCACGTTCTCCACGACGTCGACTCTGACCACCGCCGGCGTCGCGTCGGCGTGGGGCATCGCGTTCTCGCCCGACGGCCAGTTGCTCGCGGCCGGGAGCGACGACGGCTACGTGCGATTCTGGGCGGCGCCGTTCACGACGAACGCGACCAGCGGCACGCCGATCAACTTCGGATCGTCGGCCTACACGCCCACCGGGATCGCGTTCGCGCCGGGCGGGACGTTCATGGCCGTCACCTTCGGACCCGAGGTCGACATCTGGAACGCGACGACGCGCAGCTTCGTCTCGCGGCACAGGACCACCGCGATCGCGGGGCTGGCGGGCGCTCCGTACGGTGTCTCCGTCGCGTTTTCGGCCAGCGGCGGCGCGCTGATAACCGGCGAGGACGAGTGTGGCAAGGTCGCGTACTGCAGCGACTGAGACTGAGACGGCAGCGGAGACCAGCATGGGCGTGACGAGCATCAGGACGGTAGTAGCGGCCGGGGTTGGATCGCGACGCGTGGCGTGGCGCGCGTGCGGCGCGACGATGCTGCTCGTGCTGATCGGGTGTGGCGGCGGTGGCGGCAGCCCGAAAAGCGATTCGACGATTCGGTTCCAGCTGACGGCGGCGCAGGAGATCACCGGCTTGGCGTCGGTTCGGCTGACAGCGGGCAGCGCGGCGAAGACGCTGACGCTGAGCAGCCTGTCGACCACGCCCATGGTCTTCGAAATGATGATTTCGTCGTCGGTCACGGGCACGATTGACGTCGGCGCGCTCGCGCGGCCGGCGAGCGGTTGCACGGGTTACGGCGGCACGGCCACGGCCTACCTCGCCGGGGGCGACGTCGTGACCGTCACCATCGTGATGGCGCCGCAGGACATCTGCGGGCCGACCGGCACGGGCGGAACCGGCGGTTCGACCGGCGCGGCCGGAACCGGCGGCGCGGCCGGCGGCGGCGGCGCGGGGACCGGCGGCTCGACGACGGGAATGGGCGGAAGGGGTGGCACGACCGGCGTCGGCGGAACCGGCGGAGCAGGCGGCGTTGCCGGCACGGGCGCGGCGGGCACGACTGGTGTCGGCGCCACGGGCGGTCGCGGAGGCACCACCGGCGTCGCGGGGACGGGTGGCGGTGGCACGGGCGGCCGCGGAGGAACGACGGGTGTCGCGGGCACGAGCGGCGTCGCGGGGACGGGTGGCGGTGGTACGGGCGGCCGCGGAGGAACGACGGGTG
>DATMZL010000219.1:0-7187 GCA_035607075.1 Polyangia bacterium | reverse complement strand
GTCGTGTTGTCGGCGCAGTTGGTAAAGGTCGCCTCGGTCGTGGCGTGCTGGTCGGGAGCGAACTGGATGTTTGCCGCGGCCCAGTAAGGGTTCGCGAATGACGTGTTGGCCGACACCAGTGGTACGCGAGTAGCTTCGACGGCGCCGGGCTGAAGGATCGCCCTGACCCTGACCTGCGTCGGGGTCCCGACCGCCCGCGAGACTGTCTCGATGTTAGGGGTGGGCTCCGGCGCCGAGCAGCCTTGCCCGCAGAGCAAGGCCACGCTCAACATCGCCCATCCGATCATCTGCGTCGATCGCAACTCAGTGCCTCGCATGTCGAACCTCCTCCACCACTACGAAGTAAAGCGACCGGTGGGTTGCCCTTCCGAACGCAACCCAGCGCGCGGCGTGCTGCGTAAAGAAAGGTGGCGCGATCTCGTATGGGGTCGCGCCCGGAAACTCATACCGAGACGACCGGGTAACTCAGATCGGAGGTTCACATGACGAGGCGGATGCAGTTGTTGTTGGGATGTTTGGGTGTGCTTGCGACGTCCAGCTCGGCGATGGCCACAGACTTTTTGTACTCGCCGACGCAAGGGAAGCCTTGGACGTCCGGATTGTCCTCGTTCGATTTCACCAACTGGTCGTTCGCTGACAACGTTCTCGGCAACAACGCCGGGTCGGCGCGGACCTGGACGGTGCCGGTCACGATCAGCGGGAGCGCGATAGTCCCCATCACGATGAGCGCCGTGATGGCAAACTCGATTGCTGGGAACACCACCGGACAGATCGTGACCAACTTCCCCACGGGTGCCCGCATGACGTCGGGCACAGTCGTGACAGCCAATAACACCAGCCTCACCGACAAGCTTCTCGGCTCCGGCACCGTGCCGATCGGCGGCACTGCGTACGTGAACTTCGTCGTTGCAAGCGGCGGCAGGCTCGCTCGGATCAAGCTGACTCAGTAAGACGCAGGAAGGCGCCGCCTTTTGTGATCCAGGCGGCGCCTTCTCTTTCCGGAGGGAGGAATCCATGAAGCGTGGACTGCACGTCTTGAAGTGGCTCGGCGTGGCCGCCCTGGTGATCGTGATCGGGCGGGACTATCTCCGGAAGTCTTCGGAGATCTCGCAGTTGTCGGCCTCGCTTGCCGCGATCGAGCACGAGCCGGCGAGCGTCGTTCGCGTGATCGAACACGAGGTACCTGTCGCCCCGGCGCCGGCGATGGCACCGGCGGCCGAGCCGACCGCCAAGCCACCCGAACCGAGTCGTCCTTCGTCGACGAAGAACGAACGGACGATGGAGCAGGTGCATGAACGGGTCGAGACGATCTATGTCGATGAGGCTGTAGACCCAGCCTGGTCTACCCGGCTCGACGCCGACCTCCGGTCTGCCGCGGCCAGCTTGGGGGCGGGCGACAACGTCAAGTCGCTCGACTGCCGCACGACGATGTGCCGGATCACGTCGCGATTCCCCGACATTGGCTCGTACAACAAGTTCATGGACGAGCTCGCGAGCCATCCCACTGGCGGAGACGGGATGTTCTCGACGGAAGCGGACGTGGCGCCGGATGGGGCGGTGCGCGCAACGTCCTATTGGATTCGCGCGGGCCACATGAAGACGCTCATCGCGGCCGCAACAGAGGAGGAGTGAGTTGGCCCGGCGGCGATCGTCAGAGGGATTGCCGGTGCTCTGCCAGCCAAGCCCGGACGGCGGCCTCCTCGCCGGCCCGTCGGTCCTTCTTGTATGTATCGCGGGCCGTGGCGGCGAGCGCGAGCGCGCGGGGCCGCTTCTGACCAACCTCCCACAGCGCGCGCGCCAACGAAAACCGCGTATCGGCTGTGAACAGCGACTGCGCATTCGTGCGTTCGCGGATCTTCAGCGCCTCCTCGAGCATCGGGATCGCGTCGGCCGCGCGATCCTGCGCGAGGCGGAGCGCGCCGTATCCATGCAGCTGGTCGCCGAGCTCCATCCCCGGTGCGCCCTGATCGCGTGGGTGGATCCGGAACGCGGCTGCGAAGTCGCGCTCGGCCTCGTCGTATCGGCCGAGGGCCGTCAGCGCGGTCGCCCGATTGGTGAGAAGGTTCGCGACCTACGGATCATCGGGATTGCCGATGACGGCGAGGATCGCGACGCCTCGGTTCGCGACGGCGACGGCCTCGCGTGGTTCGCCGACGACATTGAGCAACAACGAAAGGTTCGTGAGGCTCAGCAGGACGTCCCAATGTTGCTCGCCGAGCGCTTGCACCTTCAGGCGCACCGATTCTTCGGTGAGCTTCCGCGCGGTTTCGAAGTCACCCGTCTGGGCCAGGACGGTCGCGTGATTCGCCAGAACCCAGGCGCGGATCCGAGGTTGACCCGGACCGACTTTTTCCAGCAGTGCATAAGCGATCCGGGCCCACCGGTCCGCATCCTCGCGTCGAGCCAGCTCATATCCGACGATGTAGATCAGGTAAGAAACAATTCTCACGGCCGCGACGTCGTCGCCGCAGGCCTGGGCGGTCAGAAACGCTCGTTCCAGCAGGATCTCGGTCCCGTGCGGATCGAAGTCGAATTTTCCAATCGCCACCAACTCGAGCAATTCGGCGACCAGTGGTTTGTAGCCGACGGATTCAACCTTGGGTCGCAGGGCCTCGGCCTTCACGGCGGCTGCCTTGCGGTTGCCGACGTCACCCAGCGCGCGGATGTGCATCACCTCCGCTTTCAACTCCTGGACGGCCTCCAGCACCTTCGGGTCGCGCGGCAGAGGTACCACCGATCGCAGCACCGCGAGGTCGCTGCACCGGTTGATGGGCGTGAGCGAGCTCGCCGCGCTCGTGGCTCGAGTCACGGCGGTGGAGTCCGCCTGAAGCAACACCTCGGTCAGCGCCCGGACCTCGTCGAGGTTCTCGCGCAGGCAAGACATGCGGAGGTCGAGGGCCTCGCTGGATTGCTCGCCGTGGAGGTGCGTCGCTTCGCACGTCTCGACGTACGTCGCGGACCACCGCGCGACGTAGTCATCCAGCAGCTGCGTCAGCCGTCGCCATGTTGCGTCCGCGGTCGGATGTCCGCTCGCCGTGAACGCACGATGGATCGCCTGCCGGCGGACGTCGTCGTCGCGCGACGACCATGCAGCGGCGAGCCGGCCTGCCGGCACCACGCACCGGATGTGGTCTCCGCGCGCCACGCGCCAACCGCCCAGAGCGATCAGAATGACCGCGACGGTGGCTCCCGCGCCGATGGCGCGGCGCCGGGGAGCGCCCCGTCCCCTCGCGAGGCCCCGGATCAGCTCGTCCATCGACGCGAACCGCTGCTCGCGGCGCTCTTGAAGCCCGCGCGACACGAGCGCCTTCAACCACGCCGGCACATTCGCCGGTCGCGGCGGTCCCGCGTCCTTGCTATCCGATGTCGCCGACGTCGCCGCCGCTTGCTGGAGGTGCGCGAGCGTTGGCCGAACGCCGTACAGAGCTTCGTGAAGCGCGACGCAGAAGCTGAACTGGTCCGCGCGCGCGTCGAGCGGCTCCCGCCGGAACTGCTCGGGCGCCATGTACGCCGGCGTTCCGACGAGCGTCCCCGTCTTGGTCACCGTCGTCGCGGTCGGTTGCGAAGGCAACGCGTCGGCGCTGTCGGTAACGCTTTCGGTGGACTCAGCGAGCCGCGCGAGACCGAAATCCATGACGCGCACGGTTCCGTCGCGCCCGATCATGACGTTCTGGGGCTTGAAGTCACGGTGTACGACGCCGGCGGCGTGCGCAGCCGCCAGCCCGCGTCCCGAGGCGAGGAAGACGTCCAGGATCTCGCGCCAGCTCCGCTGCTGTGCGCGCAGCCAGACGTCGACGGTCTCGCCTTCGACGAACTCCATCGCGATGAACACGCGATCGTCGAACGTCCCGGCGTCGTACACCGTGACGACGTTCGGATGCGACAGGCGGGCGATCGCGCGCGCCTCGCGCAGCAGCCGCGGCCGGCGCTCGGCGCTGTCGTCACTGGATTCGCGGACGACCTTCAGCGCGACGCGCCGGTCGAGGTCCGGGTGGTACGCGGCGTAGACCTCGCCCATACCGCCCTGGCCCACCAGGTTGAGGACCTGGTAGCGATCCATCCGCGACCCTGGGGCGAGCGGTCCGGCGAACCGACGTCCCTCATGGCCTGGGGCGCGACTTTCATGCGCGAGGTCAGCCGCCACCCACGTCACCAGCTCGGCGCAGGTGTTACACGTCTGAAGGTGGCTCTCGATGGCCGGCCGCTCGGGCACCGGCGTTCGCCCCGCCAGGAACGCCACGACGGCGTTTTCGTCAAGACACCCGCCCGCCAACATTTGAAAACGCTACGCCGATTCGGCGCGATTGACCATCGTCAGCGACGGCTCTTTCTGTTCGCCGATCGGGCCGTTTCGCCGTCATCTTCTTGGGAGATTGCGTCCCTGAGATCGTGGCAGGATAGCCGCGGATGAGCGCTCGTTTGCGGGCGGTGCGGGCGGTCCGGCGCGACAACGCCGTGCTGGCGTCGTGCTTCGCGCGCGGGCGCGCGGCATATCCGCGCATCGTCGTGAGCGAGGCGATCTTCGGCGCTCACCTGGCGCGCTGCATGAAGGACCGCCGGGTCGAGTTGCCCGCGGACATCCCCGGGGAGGATCTCTACCTCGCCTGCGCGTGCGCGGTCGGAGCGCGCGGCGCCGCCACGGCGTTCGAACGGAAGTACGGCGCGCTCGTTCGCCGGGCGATCTCGCGTGTGCTCACGACGCCGGACGAGCGCCAGGAGGCCGAGCAGCGCGTCTGGCAGCGAATCTTCGTCGACGACGAGCACGGACCGGCGCGTATCACGCAGTATCTCGGTCAGGGACCGCTCGAAAGCTGGGTCGCGGTGGCGTCGATGCGCATCGCGGTCTCGTTCGTGCGGGCGGAGACCACCGAACGCCGGCTGCGCGCGAAGGTGATCGCCGATACCGCGAGCGTCGATCCGGAACGGCTATCGATGCAGGGCGAGCTGCGCGCCCCGTTCGAGGCGGCGGTCGCCGAAGCTCTGGAGCGCCTCAAACCGCGCGAACGGATGATCCTGAAGTTGCACGTCGTAAGCGGTATGACGTTGGAGGCCATCAGCAAGAGCCTCGGCATCACCCGCCAGGCGGTCTCGAAGACGTTCTCTCAGTGCCGCGTAAACATCCTCGGCGAGGTTGAGGCGGCGTTGAAGGAACGCCTCAAGATCTCACGCGAAGACTTCTCGTCGATCATGCGCGTCGTCGCCAGCCAGCTCGACGCCAACATCTCGCGCGTGTTCACGACGCAGTCGTAGCGCCTCCGGCGCGCCGCGTCCGAATTTTGGTTGCGGATCCGAACCCCGCGCGTCCTTGTGCCGGATTCGAACGCCTTGCGCGGAGGCCTTTGACGATGGTGACGGTAGTTCGGTGTCGGCTCTTGGTTTCGATTGCGGCAATTGTGGCGGCGGGGCTCGGTGGCGCCTGCCGGCAGGCTTCGCCGGATAGAGCCGCGGCGGGCGCCGCCGGGAAGGTGGAGTCCAGAACCGCTCCGCTCACGGCCGCACAGGTGAGTCAGGCGCGAGCCGCGGGGCTGCTTCCGGGGTTCTTGACGCCCGAGTTCATCTACGGGCCCTCCGCGCTGCCGGATTCAGAGGCGTACGGAATCAATGGTACCGGTCAAGTCGTTGGATATTTCCACAACGGCGGCTTGCCGTATGTCTACGGTCAGGACGCGCTTCCGTTCATCTACTCGGGACCGACGTCGCCGCCGGGCAGTCCTCCGCCGACGCTCGCGCTGCTGAGCCCGTCAGGACCTGGTTACGCCAGTCGCATCAACGACGCCGGGTCCGTCGCGGGCATCACGGGACCCACGGCAGCAGACTGGCGCCACGCGGTTCTCTGGCATCCCGACCACAGCGTCGAGATGTTGCCAATCAGCGCATTGTCCCACGCCACGATCGTCACCAACGGCAGGGGCATCGACGGCGGCGTCGGGCACTGGTTGTTTGACGGAAGCGCCGCCGACGAGCTGGGTGCGAACCACCTGGTAGCGCAAACCGGGACGCGCACCTGGGTGCCGGGACATGACAGCGGTCAGGCGATTCATTTCGACGGCAGCACGACGGGCGAGTACGCCCCGGCGACGGCTTCGAACGACGTGGCAACCACCGGCTTCACCGTCACGACCTGGATCAAACCGACCGCATGCCAGACGCCGACGGGGTCGCTGTTTCAGCGCGGCCGTCAATTTGCGCTGGGTCTGAAATGCGGCGCCAACGGCCAGAGCGCGCTGACCGGTTTCGTGAATCTCACCGGCGCGAATACGACGATGAACGATGCCACCGGCACTTTCGGGGCGATCGACAGCGGCCAGTGGACTCACGTCGCGATGACGTGGGACACGCACCTGATCCGATACTTCGTGCAGGGGATCGAGGTCGGTTCCGCGCCCGCGGACGGGGCTCTCGCCGGGCTCGCCTACTACCTGCTGATCGGATACGACGACTACGCGGGTGTCGCCGCCTACTTCGCTGGCGACATGGACGATACGGCGCTGTTCAAGCGCGCGCTGTCCCCCGCGGAGATACAGACTCTCATGATCGGCGGCGCGCCCGTGGTCGACGATCCGGGACACGGGCAGATCGTCGGCGGCGACATCTTCGCCGCGCTGGGCACGCTCGAGCGCTGGCACTTCGAAGGCGATGCGCAGGACGATCTCGGCAACGTCGCCCTCATCAGCTGGGGGTCGCAGCCGACGTTCGTCCCCGGGCACGCCGGCGGACAGGCGATGCACTTTGACGGCGCGCTCGGCGAGTACGCCACTGCTTCCGGAGCCGACGATGTTTCGAACGGCGACGGTTTCACGATCATGGGCTGGATCAACCCGACCGGATGCCAGTCTCCCGACGCGCCGTTGTTACAGCGGTCGCGTCAGTTCGGATTTGGCCTGCGTTGTGGCCCCGACGGCAACAGCGCGCTGACCGGTTTCGTCAACGTCACGAATGACCCCTCGCTGAACATCCCCACGGCGACCGGGACCTTCGGATCGATTCCAAGCGGCGCGTGGACGCACGTCGCGATGACCTGGGACAAGCACGTCATCCGCTACTACGCGAACGGAGCGTTCGTGGGAAGCACGCCAGCCGAGGGCGCCATCGGAGGTTATGCACCGTGGCTCCTGGTCGGCGGCGATACGACCTTCTACGCAGGCGACATCGACGATCTCGCCCTCCTCAACTATCCGATCACGCGC
>DATMZL010001671.1:0-6120 GCA_035607075.1 Polyangia bacterium | reverse complement strand
CGCGTCGGGCACGAAGATCATCTCGGGCAGCGTGTAGCCCGGGAAGAGATCGGAGACCGTCGCCGTGTACTCGGCGTTCGTCAACCGCCGGATCGGCACCGCCTGGGGCGGCGGCCCGTTGGTGTCGATCCGATCGACGTTGCACGCGCTCGACGCGAGCGTCAGGCCGGCGCTCAAAACGCACAACGTCGCCGCAACCGATCGACGGGGTGTTGCCATCTTCATAGCGCCTTCGAAGGTCAGTCTAGAAATACCACGGCTGGCCCAGGGAGGCCCACCGGGCCGCAAACAACCAGCCCGCATCGCGCCGGCCCCGAGCCAGTTCAGGACACATCATCGCCTCAAGGGGTAATGAACTTGATGTTGTCGATGGTGATATCGACCGTGTAGGTCGCAGACCCGGTGCCGTTCCAGGGCAGGGCCCAGGCCGCCAGGGCGGTCAGCAACATCGGGTTGGGGCTTTCCCCGGTGAACGACGGCGGCCGCTTGCCACCCGTCAGGTCGTTCCAGTGGACACTCTGCGTGGTCGTCGTGCCGGTCAGGGGAATGACCTTGCTCGCCTGCGCGCAGGTCCCGTCGTATTCGGTGCCGTTAGCCGGCATGCAGCTCCCGCAGGTGCTGCGCATGTCG
Source organism: Polyangia bacterium (assembly GCA_035607075.1). Taxonomy (GTDB): domain Bacteria; phylum Myxococcota_A; class Polyangia; order Fen-1088; family Fen-1088; genus JADGRB01. Next base: position 5,490 of record DATMZL010001671.1, on the reverse strand, counting down.
TTCGTGTGAGCGCTGTCGACCTCGTGGGCGGAGTCGACGATCGTCATCGTCGCCTGGGCGGTCGGCGCCGCGGCAGCATCGCCCGCCGGCGTGAACGTGCCTTTGATGTCGAACTGAAGGCCGCCGAACATCGACGCGTCGGTCTTCGAGGTCAGGTAAATGCCGAAGCCCGAGTAGTCCCTGACGAGACCCGTGATGTGCCAGTTCATGCCGTCGAAGGTGTTCGTCAGGCCCATCAGATCGGGCGCGGTCGACGCGGTCGGATAGATGTACGTGCCGCCGCCGTACTCGATGCCCATCATGTAGCCGCCGAAGGAGGCCTGGGTTGCGCCGGCAGTGACGGCGTTGAAGTCCAGGATCGTCATGTCCGCGGCGGTCGGCATGACGACCGTGCAGTTCTTCGCCGTCCCGGTCGTGCCGGCCGCGCCCGTCGTGCCCGCGCTGCCGCTCGTCCCGGCGGCGCTCGTCCCGGCCTGACCGGTGCCGGCCGAGCCAGTCGAGCCCCCATGCCCGGCGGTCCCCGTCGCGCCCGCTGTGCCGCCCCCACCCCCGCCGCAGTTCGCGGCCGTCAGCGCGACGACCGGCATCAACAGCAGGGAAAACCGCGCGATAGTGGAAACTGTCTTAACAAACATGCGAATCCCTCCAGATATCCTTGAAGATTTTTCGATTACGTCTGGTTTTGTAGTTTACACGTCTATTGTAGTTTCGTGTGGGTGTAAAGCCCCCGCACGTTAGAGCACCGGAGGCGCCGCGGGCGTCATGGGCGCGGGGCGATCCGGTACTGGTGGCCGGCTTCGGCGGCGAATCCGACCACGTCGGTTGAGCCCGTCTCGTTGGCGGCCGTCACGTCGGCGCCCGAATCGACGTCGGTGACCGTCGCGCCCGTCGCGAGCGCGGCCGACTTCACGCGCACGGCGCCGCCCTGCCGCACGATCAGCAGCGCCTCGGTCAGCGCGCCGGCCTGCCACTTCAGATCGACCTCGTAACCGCCGCGCGCGCGCAGCCCGCGCACGCTGCCCGACGGCCACGCCGACGGCAACGCGGGCAAGAGGTGAATCAGGCGGTGGCTCTGCAGCAACATCTCCGCCATCGCCGCCGTGCCGCCGAAGTTACCGTCGATCTGGAACGGCGGGTGGTTGTCGAACAGGTTCTCCAGCGTGCTGCCCTGTAGCTGCGACGCCAGCAGCGACATCGCCTGGTTGCCGTCGAACAGCCGCGCCCAGGCGCTCACGCGCCAGCCCTTCGCCCAGCCGGTGCCGCCGTCGCCGCGCGAGACGAGAGCGACGCGCGCCGCCTCCGCCAGCGCCGGCTCCGTCAGCGGCGAGATCTGGCTGCCCGAGTGCAGCGCGATCAGGTGCGAGATGTGGCGGTGCGTGTTGCCCTGCAGGTCCTCCGTGTGCTTCCACTCGCGCAGCTGGCCCCAGCTGCCGACGTGCGTGCCCGGATCCAGCTTCGCCAGCGTGTCCTGCAGCATGGCGCGAAAGTCGGCGTCGGTGTCCAGCGCCTGGCTGGCGCGGATGGTCTTCGTGAACAGCTCCCAGATCAGCTGCTGCGCGTAGGAGACGCCGTCCTCCCAGGGATCCTGCTCGGGCGACCACTCCATCGGCGCGACAAGCGTGCCGTCGTCGGTGTCGACGATCAGGCGGTCCAGCCAGAACTGCGCCGCCAGCTTCATCAGCGGGTAGGCGCGTTCGCGCAGGTACGTCGTGTCGAGCCCGAAGTCGAAGTGATCCCAGAGGTGCATCGAGTACCAGGCGTTCGCGGGGCGGTTCGCGTTCCAGTTGCCCATGCCGAACAGGTTGTTCTCCGTCAGCAAGGTCCAGCCTCTGTCACCCCACGCGTTCGCGAGCTTGCTCCAGGCGGGCTGGTGCTTCTCCAGGTACTGGATCAGCGGCTCGTGGCACTCGCGCAGGTTGGTCACCTCGGCGGGCCAGTAGATCATCTGCACGTTGATGTTCGAGTGGTAGTCGCAGTTCCAGGGCGGCGCGTTGCTGATGTTCCAGATCCCCTGCAGGTTCGCAGGCGGCGCGCCCGGCCGCGACGAGCTGATCAGCAGGTAGCGTCCGTACTGGAAATACAGCGCCTCGAGCGCGCGGTTGTCGGCGCGGTAGTTCGCGCGCAGCGTGTTGGTCGGCACCGTCGGGCGCGTCTGCCCGAGATCGAGCGCGACGCGGTTGAACAGCGCGCGGTAATCGGCGATGTGCGCGCTCCGCAGCGTCGGAAAGTCCTTGGCGGCCGCGGCGTCGATCGCGGCGGCGACGCGCGCGTGCGGCAGATCGCGCACGTAGCTTCCGGAGGCCGGGTCCGGATCGTAGCTGGTGCCGGCGGCGAGCAGCAGCGTGATCTCGTCGGCGCCGCGCACCGACAGCCCGTTGGTCATAGTCGCCGTCGTCGTCCCGCCCTTGGCGCGCAGAAGCAGCTTCGCCTCGTAGTCCAGCGTGGTCAGCTTGCCGGCGAAGGTGATCGTTCCGGCGGTGGCATCTGCCGTTGACGCCGCCGTGTGCCCGTCGCGCAGCTCGAAGTCGGCGTTCACGCCGGCGGCCGGGCCGGTCATCCGCACCACCAGCACGTGGTCGGGGTGGCTGACGAAGTACTCGCGTCGGAACGCATCGGCGCCGACGGTGTACCCGACCGACGCGAGCGCGTTCTCGATGTCCAGCTGCAACTTGTACCCGGTGACCGTGTCGGCGCCCGGCACGGTGATCAGGATGTCGCCGAACGTCTGGTAGGCGCCGAACGAATTCGTGCTGCCTTCCCAGAGCGTTTTCTCGTTGAACTGGATGCGCTCGATGGGTGTGCCGCCGAAGATCATGCCGCCGATCTCGGCGTTGCCGATCGGCAGCGCCTGCGTCTCCCAGTTCGCGGCCGGGCGGTCGTACCAGAGCACCAGCGCCGGATCGGTGACCTCGGCGTTGTCGACGGGACGGACGACGTCGACGATCGGACCGAGCCGTCCCGATCCCGCCGCGCCGGCCGCGCCGCCGGTGCCGCCCTTACCGGCCGCGCCGCCGCCCGACTTTCCGCCGCAGCCCGCGCCCACGCCGGCCAGGACCAGCGAGAGGACCAGCGAGACGAGCAAGAAAATCGCGCGAAATCTCGGCATTACGCGCGCAAGTCGAGCAAGCGCCCGCGCACGTGTCAACAACATTAATAAATGCGACTCAGCGCGAGCCGCGCCGGCGTTACTCGGACTCGGCGCCCAGCCAGTCGGTGCGGACCTCGGGTCCCAGCTTCGCGACCAGCTCGGCGCGGAACCGCTTCTTCAACCCGTCGGCGATCTGGCCCATGCGCTGCTTCGACACACCGAAGCGCTCGCCCAGCACGCCCAGCGCCACCGGCTCCTCGGCGGCGAGGTGCTCGTTCCAGACCGCGCGCTCGCGCTTGTCGGTCAGGCTGTCGCGGAAACCCGCGACCATCTTCTGCATCGTCGTCGCGAGCTCGGCCCGCGCGGCCTCGGATTCGGGCGATTCGCCGCCGCCCGGGATCCGCTCGGACAGCGCATAGCCCTCGTCGACAGTCGATTCGCCCGGGCGTGGGTCGAACGGCACCTCGCGCGATTCCAGGTGGCGGCGCACCTCGTCCAGGTCCTTCTCGTCGACGTCCAGCTTCGCGGCCAGCAGCTTCGGCGTCACGTCGATGCCGGCGGCGATCAGCTTCTGCCGCTCCTTCTCGAGCCGGAAGAACAGCTTTCGCCCGGCGCGCGTGTTGCCGACGTGGATCAGGCGCTGGTTCGTCATCAGGAAGCGCAGCACATAGGCGCGGATCCAGTAGGCGGCATAGGTGCCGAAGCGCGGGCCCAGCTTCGGCTCCCAGCGCTTGACCGCTTCCATGAGGCCCACGCTGCCCTCCTGGAACAGGTCGAGGATGTTCGTCCAGGCGCGGCGGTACTGGTACGCGATCGAGATGACCAGCCGCAGGTTGTGCACCACCAGCGTGCGGGCCGCGTTCAGATCGCCGCGCTCGCGCGCCGCCACGCCCAGCGCGCGTTCCTCCTGTTCGGTCAGGCGCTTGTAACGGCGCGCCTCGGCCAGGAAGCGGCCGACCTGATCGCGGATCGTCGCGAGCCGGCCCACGCCGCCGCCCGCCGCCACCAGGCGCTCGGCCTCGGCCGTGTCGGGATCCAGCAGCGCGATCGCGCCGTCGGTCTCGCCGTCGCCCGGCACCGCCGCGCCCTTGCCGTCACCCTCCTGCGGGAGATCCGCGATGTCGTCCTCGGCGATGCCCGCGTCCTCGCGCTCCGCGTCCTTCTCGTCGGCGGACGGCGCCTGCTGCTTCGCTTTCGGCTGGTTGCGCTTGGCCATCGGAACAGGAGCTCGGTCGGAGTGGGAGTGTATGATGACACGGCTGGAACGCCATGCGGACGAGGCTGATCGCCGCGCTGGCGGCCACTGGGATGTTCGCCGCGGTTGCGTTCGCCGTGGGCCTCGCGCGCGGCTGGTGGCGGATGAACCACCCGAGCCCCGCGCGGTTTCCCCTTTGGGGCGTCGACGTCTCGCACCACCAGGGCGACGTCGACTGGACGACGGTCGCGCGCCAGCCGCAGATCGCGTTCGCGTACGTGAAGGCGACCGAGGGCGGCGACTGGGTCGATCCGCGCTTCCAGGCGAACTGGGACGGCGCGCGCCGCGCCGGCTTGCGCGTCGGCGCTTATCATTTCTTCACGTTCTGCCGCCCGGCGGCCGACCAGGCCCGCCACTTCCTGCAGGTGCTGCCGCGCGACGCCGACACGCTGCCGCCGGCGGTCGACGTCGAGCTGGGCGGAAACTGCGCGGCCATCCCAGCCGACCGCGAGGTGCGCGACGCGCTGGCCGTCTGGATGGACGCGGTCGCCGCCGCCACCGGCCGCGAGCCGATCGTCTACCTCACCCGCGAAGCCTACGATCGCTTCACTGACGCGCCCCGGTTGCGACGACGCGTCTGGATCCGCAACGTCTGGCGCGAACCGCGCCTGTCCCAGACCGAACCGTGGGCGCTCTGGCAGTTCGACGCCCGCGCCCACCTCGCCGGGATCGCAACGTTCGTCGATCTCGACGTCTTCCGGGGCGCGCGCGCCGAGCTCGACCGTTTCTGATCGTTCGGAACCGCCTGTGGACACTGGCGGCGCTTTCGGCCAGTGTCGCGTCGTGCGCCTCGACGGGAAACGCGCCGCGCTCGTGGCGTGCCTGCTGTTCGCGGCGGTCGCCTGCAAGCGCGCGCGCAAGGACGGGAGCGCGAAGATCCCGCCGCCGGTGTGGACGACGCACGGCGCGCGTCCCGCCTCGACGACGCCGGCGCCACGCGGCAAACACGTCGCGTTGCTCTACACGTCCAACGACGACAGCGACTACGAACAGTGCGGCTGCCCGGTCCACCCGCTCGGGGGGATCGCGCGCCGGGCGACGGTGATCGATCGCGCGCGCGCCGAGGCCGACGCGACGCTGGTGCTGGACGCGGGCGATGTGTTCATTCCCCGCGGCACCAACCTCGTCGGCAACCGGGTGCCCCACC
>DATMZL010000244.1:0-3802 GCA_035607075.1 Polyangia bacterium | reverse complement strand
CGCGTAGCGCGTCACGTCGCGCGCGAAGCGCCAGAGCCCGCCAGCGAGGCGGCGCGTGAACACGATGCTGAACCAGGACGCGATGCAGACGAACGCCTGGGCCACGAACAAGCAGAACAGCACCACCACGTGCGGAAATAGAAGAAAGATCCGGAGCCCGACCGACCAGCGATCGCGCGACTCTGGCTCGTCGGGCAACTCCACCTGGGCCGGATAGGGACCGTCACCGAATGGCGGGTACTCGTCACGGAGAAGCCACGCGTACGCGAGGAACCGCGCGCGCCAGCCGAGGTACATGCGCTTGAAGTACCGCAGACCCTCGATCGATTTGCCTGTGAACACGATCGCGAACCAGTCGATCAAGGCGCAGGTCAGCGCGAGCATCCCGAGGATGCCGGTGCGGGCCCAGCGCGGCCGAAATCCGATCAGCGGCCCGCCCACGAGCAACGCGTGCGGTATCGCGAGGATGGGACGAAAAGCCGTGGTCCACCGGTTGCGCTCGCCGTCGGGATGCTCGACGTGAAAATGCACGAGATCGTTCATGGCGCCCTCCCTTCCGAACTTCCGACCCTCGTCGGAGAAGGTGCAATCGAAGGACCGTCGATCGGCTCGGCTTCGCAACCAAACTCATCGCTAAAGTGTCGCGCGAGACTGGTCGATGCAGGAGGCCTGCGTCGGGAGGCAGCATGAGCATTTTCTCGCGACTTCGGAAACGCGGCGAGGACGGGAGTCCCGAGTCCCCGCCGAGCGCGCAACCGAGCGCGCCTCCGCCGAAAGCACAACCAACTTCCGCCACCCCGCCGGCGCCCGCGGCCCGCGCGGCCGAGCCGGCAAGATCGCCCGAGCCGGCAAAATCACCTGCGATCCCGGCGGAGTCGAAGCGGCCCGCTCCCGCGGCGCGCGAACCTGCGCGTGCACCCACATCCAGCCCGCCGCTGCGCGGCAACGTTCAGGCCCCGGTCACGGGCGCGATCGGCGCGACGGGAGCGCTCGCGTCGCCGCGCGCGCCGAACGGCGTCACCAAAGCCGCCGCGGCGCAGGCGGCCCAGACCGCCCCGGCGCGCGCCGCCGCGCCCGTCGCGTCTGCGGTGGCCTCGCCCTTCCCTGCACCCGCACCGCCGCCCGCGCCTTCACCGGCGCCCATTGCCATCGCCGAGCCGGCGGGCGGCTCGCTGGATCTGGCGATCGCGCGCGCGCTCGAGAACAGCAGCGTTCGCCGCGTGGCGGCGACCCAGGATCCGCTGCCGGGCATGCCGGCCCCGCTCGCCGCGCCACCGCAGCCGCAACAGGCGCAGCCGCAAGGCCCCGGAAAATCGACCGCGTCCGACGAGGCGGCCCTGCGCGAGACCTTCGAGGAGCTGGCGGTCGCGCACGTCACGCCGATCCGGAACGCGATGATGGAGGTTCGCTTCGGCGAGGCGCAGGCGAGCTGGCTCGAATTGGGTCGGCCGGCGCTGAAGTCGCTGCGCACGATGGCTTCCGAGGTCGGCCACGACGCGCTTGTCGCCGCCGTGGACGGTTTCGTCGGCGCGCTGCAATCGGTGCTCGAACCGGGTAAGCCCCCCGAGGTCACCGGTCCGTCGCGCGACAGCTTGCTCTCGGCGTACGCGCCGCTCGCCACTTGCCTGCCGCGCGCGTTCGCGCTGGAAGGCGAGCGCGATCGCCGCGAGCCGATCGTCGTCCGCGCGCTCCTCGAGCAGGTCGCCGAGCTGGAGCCGCTGATGATCGACAAGATGATCGCGGCGGGCCTGGGAACGCTCGCGCAGCTGTTCGCGGCGAAGGCCGACGAGATTGCCGCCGTCACGGGGATCCCCGCGGCCGTCGCAGCCGCGGTCGCCGAGCGCCTGCAGGCGTTCCACCGTTCGACGCCGGCGGCGCTGGCGACCGTCGATCCGTCGACGACCGTCCGCGAGCTGAGCAAGCTGCTCGACCAGCTGCGCACCGAGAACGCGGCGTTCGATCAGGCGGCGCGCGGCTGGACGCCGGAGGACCGCCGCGCCAAGAAGCAGCTGCGGCAACAACGCCAGACGACGTTCCTGCAGGTCACGATCGCGCTCGTGCGTCTGGGCGAGATCGACTTCGCGCTGCGCCTGCCGAAGCTGCCGTTCGCGCGGCGCATCGAGGACCTCGATCGGGTCGTGACCACCCGCGCCGCCACCATCAAGGCGCAACCCGCGCCGAACGGCGTCGCAAAAGGTGATGCGCGCGTCCGCGCGGCCGACGACGACGCGGATGCCGACGCCGACGACGAGCTCAGCGGTCCGCATCCGGCGGCGGCCTGACCAGATTCATCAAAAGGAGAGCAGCGATCCATGGGTGAGATGACGAGAGATCAGGTGCTACAGAGGGTGCGGCGAAACGAGAAGCTCGAACGCGCCGACCTGCGCGGCATCGACCTGTCGCGCGCCGCGCTGACGGGCGCGATGCTTGCGCGCGCCGATCTGGAGGGCGGGAATCTGGAGGCCGCGGTCCTGCGTAAGGTCAGCCTCAAGAACGCGAGCCTGCGGGAGGCATTCCTGGCCGGCGCGGACCTGGCCGAGGCGAACCTCGAGAACGCCGACCTGGACGGCGCCAAGCTGGATCGCGCGAACCTGGCGGGCGCGAACCTGGCGCGTGCCAACCTCGAAGGCGCCAACCTCGCAGGCGCCAACCTGGCGGGGGCGCGGCTGCCGCTCGCGCAGATGAGCACGGCGAACCTGACCGGCGCCGATTTGCGCGGCGCCATCCTGACGAACGCCAATCTGGAAGAGGCGACGCTGGGCGGCGTGAAGGCCGAGAAGGCCGACTTCAGCAACGCCAACCTGCGCGGCGCGAAGATGACCGAGGGTGATTTCGCGCGCGCGCTGTTCGCCAGCGCGGTGATGGCGGGCGCAAAGCTGACGCGGGCGCGACTGGGCGGGGCGCTGCTGACCAAGGCGGACCTCGCGGGCGCCGATCTGACCGGCGCGGATCTCGGCGACGTGGACGCGCGCCACGCGACGCTGGCCGGTGCGCAGATCGCGGGCAGTAAGCTGACCGGCGCCAAGGTCGCCGGCCTGGTCGGGACTGGGGCGCCGCTAGCCGGTGTGATGGTGGCGTGGCTCGACACCAGCGTCGCCGGCGACGGCACCGGGCGCATCACCAACGGTGAGATCCCGGCGCTGCTGACGGGCCTGCGGCCGACGGAAGAGGCGACCGCGCCCGCGTCGCGTCGCTACTTCGGCCACGGCGACGTGCTGCGGAACGCGACCCTCGAATTCGAGGGCGGCGCGCGCGTCGAGATCGACAGCTTGTTCGAGAACTGCGTGATCAACCTGGGCGAAGGAACCGAGCTGGTGGTGGGCGAGACGGGCGTGCTCGCCGACTGCAAGATCGCGGGCGACGGGTTGGTCATCGTGCACGGCCACTTCTTCGAGCGCGAGAGCCCCGGCATCGTGGGCGCGCGCGAGGTGACGGTGAGCGCGAACGGCGCGTTCGTCGGGTCCATCAAGCAGCACGCCGACTTGACCAGGTTTGCATTCGAGCGCGGGAGCCGCCTGCGCGTGAAGATCATCCGAGGCTGAGCGAAGGGAGATGAGCGATGAGCGATAACAAGCGAACGTTGATCGAGGACGGCACCGAGCTGAAGGGGACCCTCACGTCCACCTGCCCCATCGTCGTCATGGGCCGGGTCGAAGGCGACCTGTCCGGACCGTCCGTCGAGGTCACCGAGACCGGCGTCCTGAGCGGCAAGGCGAAGGTGACCGAGCTGCACTCGCGGGGCGAGCTGGCCGGCGAGTTCGACGCCGACCTGGTGCAGCTGTCGGGCAAGGTTCGCGACAAG
>DATMZL010000249.1:0-2851 GCA_035607075.1 Polyangia bacterium | reverse complement strand
CGATCTCGTGCTGACGGCGGCGGGGCCGATCACGCCCCCCGTTACGGTGACGGAGCGCCGGGTGAGTCTCAGCGGCACGATCAAGATGCACGACGACGAGACTTTCGGGAGCAACGAGAACCACACGCTCAACCTGGCGGGCGAGTGCGTGGTGAGCCCGGCGGAGCGGAACGTGAAGCTCACGACGAGCGACCTCGGCGAGCGAATCCCCTGCAGCGCCCTCGGGGGGATCTTCGAGCAGATCTGCCTGGCGACCTCGCCCGACGGCCTCATCGACAACTGCGCCGGCGGTGAGGTCACGGGCGACGTGGTGGTGTTCTGCGAGCTGCTCGAGGACAACGAGACCGTGCGAGTCATCGCCCAGTCGAGCGTATTGGAGGGCGACAGCTGCGCCGGCAGCGGCAACGTCTTCGACGATCCGGAGAGCGACCAGGCCGGCGACGGACCGGTGGACGTCGCGGCCGGCTGCACGTCGTGCGGGTCGCTGCACGCGAAGGCCGACGTCGAGGGCGGCGACTACGCAGATCTCAATCTCAACATCGGCGGGAACGTCCCTGGGAACAGCTTCCAGATCGATCCGATCCTGCCCGAGCAACGCCGCGCGGTGAACTTCAGCGGAACCGTCCACATCCACGACGACGACTTCGGCGATCCCAGCGAGAACGAGACGGTCACCTTCCAGGACTCCTGCCGCGTCGATCCGCTGGATCAGGACGACGAGGTCGAGTTCTCGCACTGTGTCGACCAGGAGGTCCGCGTCGACATCCACATCGTTTGCCAGCTGGCTCCGGACAAGGTCTCCGTGAACGTGAGTACGAGCGCCGTCATGTTCGAGGAGACGACCTGCCTCAACAACGATCGCGACGGCAGCGAGAGTCGGGAGGTCCTGCTGGCCCCCGGGGCGTCGTCGAGCCTCAACGCGCCCGGCAGCGGAACCACGCTGAAGGTGGTCAACGAAGACGAAGGTGGAGACTCCGCCGAAATCAACGTCACGGCGACGAACGGGTTGCAGTAGCGCCCGGCTCGCGCGCGGGCTCGCGGCGGTCCTCCTGGGCTGCTGCGGGCTCGCCGCCTGCCGTCGGGCGCCCGCCTGTTCGCCGGCGCCGCCGGAATTGGCCTCGCTCGAGGTAGCCGTCGCCGATGCGGTGGACGAGGTGCGGCGCACAGGAACGCGGTGCGCGGGCGTCGTGATGCCGCCCGTGGCGCCGCTCTCGAGGAGCGCCGCGCTCGACTGCGCCGCGCGCGCGCACAGCGCCGCCATGGCGGCGCGCGGCTTCTTCGACCACCGCGATCCCGATGGCCGCGACCCCGCCGCGCGCGCGCGCCGTGCCGGCTACGACGCCGACGTCGGAGAGAACCTCTCCTGGGGCCAGCGGTCCGGCTCGGAAGTCCTCCACGCCTGGCTGGCGAGCCCCGGCCACTGCCGCAACCTGATGTCACCTGCCCGCCACGCCACAGGCGTCGGCGTGGCCCGCGGCGCCGAGGGAAAGATCTTCTTCACGCAACTCTACGGAACGAAGTGAGTGGCTCCGTGCGTGGTTCGGCCCCGAAGCGTCGGTAAATTCGAAGCGATCCGGTGAACGATCCGCCACTGGCGCATTGACACGCCGGATCCACGTTCACCTCGTCCATTTGGAAGGTCTGCGTCTCTAGGAACTTCCATCAAGGAGGTCGGCATGCGACCACGGCTTGGCTGGTGCGTCTTCGCGCTGGTTTCGGTGATCTCGGTCGGTCGGTTAGCCCGCGGACAGGGCCCGCCGCCCGGGCCGCCACCGCCGGTCGCGCCGACAGGCGCGCCGCCGCCGCCGGCGCCCGCAGAGCCGTCCGAGTGGCCGCCGCCGGCGCCCGCGAACATCGCCTACGGCCCGCCGCCCCATCTGGCGCCGGCCCCGCCCGCGGCGCCGACAGCCGGACTGCTCAAGATCGAAGGCGCGAACGCGAGCCTCAAGATCGGCCTGCTCGCGCAGCCGCAGTACGAAGCGGTCGGCAACGGCGCCACGAACGGGCTGACCCACAATCTGTTCCTGCGCCGGATCCGGATCCTGATCGGCGGAACGCTGTTCAAGGACATCGAATACTTCCTCGACACGGACTATCCGAACCTCTTCAAGGCGACGGCCGGCACCGACGCCGCCGGAATGCCGACGTTCCTCAAGAGCACCCCCGGCCTGAACATTCAGGATGCGTTCTTCACCTGGAAGGCGCTCGGCGACCTGATCAAGGTCGACGCGGGTTACATGTTTCCGCCGCTCAGCCACCAGGCGGTACAGAGCGCCGCCACGCTCTACGGTCTCGACTACTTCTCGAACACCTTCCGGAACAGCGGCGCGTTCGGAAACAGCGCGCCCGATCCCGTCGGTCGCGATCTGGGGCTGCAGCTCCGCGGCCTCGTGATTGACGGCCACCTCGAATACCGCGTCGGCTTGTTTCAGGGCCTTCGCAATGCTCCCGCCGCTCCCGAGGCCGGAGGACGAAATTTCTTCCGCGTCGCCGCCCGGCTGCAGATCAACCTGCTCGACGCCGAGCCCGGCTTCTTCTATGCGGGCACATATCTCGGCGCGAAGCGGATCCTCTCCGTCGGGGGCTCGTTCGACTTTCAGGACGATTACAAGCAGTGGAACGTGGACGGATTCGCCGATCTACCGCTGGGACCTGGCGGCTTGACCGCCCAGGTCGATCTCGTGCAATGGAACGGGGGCACGTACATCGCGACGCTTCCCAAGCAGACGGCGTTGATGGCGGAAGCCGGCTATCGGATCGCACCGATCGAGGTGAGCCCGATCGTTCGTTTCGAGCAGCGCTGGGTCACGAACGAAACCGCCGCCGCGCCGGACGAAACGCGGATCGGAGG
>DATMZL010001669.1:0-2407 GCA_035607075.1 Polyangia bacterium | reverse complement strand
TTGCTGGCCAGCGTCGGCGCGGTCGCCGTCGCCGGCGGCAGCGGCGTGTGGGCGGGCGGCGAGGCGTTCGAGGGCGGCAGCCACGACTCGGCGTCGCGGCCGATGATCAACGCGGGCTTCGTGTCCGTCGTCGTCGGTCTGGCGGCGATCGTCGCGGCGGGCGGCTGGATGGCCGCGTCCGTCGTCTGCGAGGCCGACCCCGACTGCCCGGAAGAGGAACAGTGCCGCGAGGTCCCCGCGCCGCCGGGCGGCATCCCTTACAAGCAGTGCATTCCCAGATAAAGGCCCTCAGAAATAGCTGCACACCCGCGCTTCGCGCGGGAGCAGCTAGCCGCCGGTGCCGTCGGGCGCGTCCGCGTCCATGTCGATCCACTCGTCGCCGTCGCTCTGAGCGGTCGCGGCGGGGGCCGGAGCGGGGACGGGCGTGGCTGCATCGACGCTGGTGGGCAGGTCCATGGGCAGCGTCTTGCGCCGCTCCTTGCGACGCGTGAGCAGGATCGGTCCGTTGCCGAGGCCGATGCTCTCGGTGCGGAACTCGGGCGGCGTCACGCGCGCGATCGGTTCGGAGAACGGCCCCGATCCCGGCCGCTTCACCCGCTGCAGCGGAATCGGCCCCTCGGGCGCCGATCGCACGTCCAGCGAGCGCCGGTAGCGCACGGAGCCGTAGCAGCGCTGGAGCTCGTCGTACAGCTCCTCCATCGATTGCTGGCGCTGGCGGGGATCCTTCGCGAGCGCCTTCATGATCAGCGCTTCGGCCTCGACGGTGATCTCGATGCCCGGCGCGCGCGTGCGCGGCGGCACCACCGGCTCCGAGACAACCTTCAGCATGACGTCGACGGCGGTGTCGCCCGCGAACGGAACGGTGCCGGTCAACATCTCGTAGAAGATCACGCCCATCGCCCAGATGTCCGTGCGCGGATCGGAGATGCCGACGCGGGCGGTCTCGGGCGCCATGTACTCGGGCGTTCCGAACACGACGCCCTGCTGGGTGACGCGTCCCTCGCTGGCGTCGGGATCGCGGACTTTCGCGACACCGAAGTCAAGGATCTTAACGAAGTCGAACCCCTTCTCGCGCTCGCTGACCGTGTGCGTTCCCTGTTCGTCGATGAACTGGCGAATCAGCTCGCGGCGGCCCTCGCGCGGCGTGAGCATGATGTTCTCGGGCTTGAGATCGCGGTGCACGATCCCCTTCGCGTGCGCGGAGCCCAGCGCGCCCGCCGCCTGGTTGACGATCGTGATCGCCCGTAAAAGATCGAGGCGGCGGTCGCGTGACAGCACGGCGTCCAGCGGTTCGCCGTGAAGATATTCCATCACGAAGAAGACCGTGCCGTCGCTCGATTTGCCGAAGTCGGTGACGTCGACGATGTTCGGGTGGTTGATCAGGCTCGCCGCGCGCGCCTCGCGCAGGAAGCGCTTGATCGATTCGTCGCGGCCGCCGTAGCCGTCGTGGAGGATCTTCACGGCAACTTCCTTACCGATGTAGACGTGCTCGCCGCGATAGACCACACCCATGCCACCACGACCGACGATTTCGTGCAGCTTGTACTTGCCGACCGTCGTTCCGGCTCGGGCGTCCGCAGGAATCATCTTGCTCAATGTCGGATCGCGCCTCAACAGCGGAGGGGAATAATTCCTCTGGTAAGCATGCCTGTGCAAACTTCATATTCCTAGAGTTTTTGCGTGCGGATGCTGACGGCGCACGTGCGTGAGCGACATGTGGGCGCGCGTGTGCGAATGGCAGATTGAATCGGGAACCCTCAAAGGGTTCCCGAACCCTCCGCGCCAACGGGCCGCGCGGCCTGTTAATGTCGGCGCCATGCGACCCGACGGCCGGCGGTCTGACGAACTACGTTCTATCCTGATCACCCCTGACTTCAACCGATACGCGGAGGGCTCGGCGCTTGTCGCCTTCGGCGAGACGCAGGTGATCTGCACGGCCTCGGTCGAAGAAAAGGTGCCACCGTTCCTCGAAGGAAAGGGGAAGGGCTGGGTGACGGCGGAGTACGCGATGCTGCCGCGCTCGACGCACACGCGTTCGGGGCGTTCGCCGGGCGGCCGCGGCCAGGAGATTCAACGGTTGATCGGCCGATCGCTGCGCGCGGCCATCGACACGCGCGCGCTCGGTCCGCGCCAGATCACCGTCGACTGCGACGTCATCCAGGCCGACGGCGGCACGCGCACCGCCGCCATCACGGGCGGGTGGGTCGCGCTGGCGCTGGCGGCGCGGCGCCTCTTGCAGGCCGGCAAGGTCGCGGCCGACCCGATGCGCCTCGCGGTGGCCGCGGTCTCCACCGGGATCATCGACGGCGAAGCGCGCGTCGACCTGCCGTACGTCGAGGATTCGAAGGCGGACGTCGACTGCAACTTCGTCATGACGGGCGACGGCCGCTTCGTGGAAGTTCAGGCC
>DATMZL010000329.1:0-3100 GCA_035607075.1 Polyangia bacterium | reverse complement strand
TCGCAAGCGTGCCGACGGGCAGGCCCATCTGCGCAAGCCCGAGCTGCATTACGACTACCTCTATGAGTCAGTGTACGAATGCGAAGTCGCGTGCCTGTTGATCGCCTACCAGGCTGCGCTCGCGTCGGCAAAGGGCGAAATCGAGATACCGATGTGGCCGCTGATCAACCTCGACGACCAGACGCTGATGTTCGACCGCGCCACCGGGCTCTCTACCCGGCTCTGGAACGTGCAGCGGTCGTGGACCTATGTGGGTGGTGAAAACGTCGAATTCAAGATGTCACTCGGCGGCAGCTTCATAGACACCAACGACGTTGCCGAAACGCGCGAAGAGCTGGTCGAATTGCTGAACGAAGGCGGCCGGATGCCCGCGCCGATCGCCCGCGGCCCCTGGACGAGCCCCCACCTGTTCTGATGCCAGCCCCGAACCTACAGATGCTCGATCGCGCCTTCAAGGCGGTGCGGCTCGGGACCGCTCGCGACATCCAGCGGGTGCAGCGCCGTGTGCAGCAGGACGGACTGATCGAGCGCGACGAACAGGTGCAGTTCGAACTCAGCGGGCTCGCCGAGGAGTTCTTCGCGTGGCAGCTCGTCGAAGTGAGCTTTACCACCGTCTTCGTCAACGCCACCGGCCAGCGCGACTCGGCCTTCGCGCGTCCACACGTCTCCGTCGGCGCCGAGCTTTACACCTCCACGCCGGTCAGCATCACGGCGACGGTCATGGGATGGAAGACGAACGAGCGCGACGAAACGCTCGGCGCAAAGGTCGCGCTCGGCGTCGCCTCCTCCGACCTCGCGACCAAGTTCCGCGGCGCGGTGCACCTGACCTTCCAGGGCTACGGGCAGCCGCTCAACACCTTCGACGACCAGGAACTGCTGACGTGAAGAAGACGCTATTCGCCGGCCTCTCCGTGCTCGAACCGGGCGAGCCGCTCAGCTCCGACAACGGTGCCTTTACCGGCCGCGACCGCGAAGCGCTCGACCGCCTGCTCGAAATCGGCGCCAAGACCCACCGGCACAATGGCAGCTCAGGGGTCGCAACGCCCTCCGCGGCGCCGACGGCCTCGCTGATCGCCTCCGGCGGCACGCTCCCCGCGTCGATCTCGATTTCGCTGGGCTACACCGTCGAAGACGAAGAAGGCGGCGAGACGGCGCTGTCGCCGGTCGCGGTGATCTCGACGCTGAGCGCGATCGAAGCGCCGCCGAACGCGCCGACGGCCGTCTTCTCCTCGACCGCGGGAACGCTGCTGGTGGACACCTACTACTACGCCGTGACCTTCGTGGACGGCGAAGGAGGCGAGACGCCCCTCGGGCCGGCCGCCGGCGTCGTGCGACCACCGAGCTTCGCGGCCGGCGAGGTCAAACTCTCGGGCCTCGTCACCGGGCTCGCCGCGGCCAGCGCGACCGGCTGGCGGCTCTACCGGGCCGTCGGCGGCGCGGCGTACAACCTGCTGGCGACCGGCGGCGCTGGGGAAGACACCTTCATCGACGATGGCAGCCACTCGCTCGACTGTTCGACGCATCCCCCCGCGGGAAGCGAAAACACGACGAGCGCCACGTCGCAGCTCAAGGTGACGCTGCCGCATGTCGCAGACTCGCGCGTGGACTTCATCAACCTCTACGCGACGGTGTCGGGTGACTTCTCGGGCGGCTCGCTGCTCGGGCGCTTCCCGGTCGCCAGCGCCGGCGCTACGGCGCTCTTCGCTGCGCTCGAACTCGGCGCCACGTCACCGCCGCCGGTCAACCGCTCGATCGGCGGCGCCCACCAGATCGATCCCGACACCGACATCCTCGACTGGCACTGGAAGCGGCCCGTGGCGGCCTCCGGCGCGCTGGGGTCGGGATCGCTCGGCGACGTGCGCCTGGTCGAGAACACCGGCGCCCTCTACGGCGTGCTGGCCTCTGGCGGCGCCAGCGCGGCGCCAGGCTGGACCAAGCTCGCGAGCGCCGGGGGTGCAGGCATCGCGAACCTGATCGTCCGCGGCAGCGCGGTGGGCTCGATCCAGAACGAAATCGAAACGATCGAATTCCCGAACTTCACCGTCACCGCGAGCGGCGCGCACAAAGCGGTGGTGAGGGCCGACGTGACGAAGGCCGACCTGATCGCCGAGGAAGTCGCGCGATCGAGCGGTGACATCACGGAGCGCAACCTGCGGATCAACGCTGACGCGGCCGAGGCCGGGCTCCGTGCGTCCGGTGACATCAACGAGGAAAAAGCCCGGATCAACGCCGATGCCGCGGAGGCCGGCCTGCGTGCCTCGGGTGACATCAACCAGGAAAAAATCACCATCGCGCAGGTAGCCGCCGAGGCTGGCCTACGGTCCTCCGGTGACCTCAACGAGAAAACGGCGCGGGAAGGAATCTCAAGCTTATTGCTGGGCTCAGGTGTCGGCTACATCCATCACGGAGCAGCTTCTGCGGTGCCGCGTCCGAGTGGATTCAAGATGGTCGTCTGGGAGGGGGAAGTAGAACCATCGAACGCCTCGGCCGAAGACTTGGTGGTCTATGAAAATTCCCAGGCCGTTCACGTGCCGATGGCGCAGGCTAGCCGAAACGGAGTAGCACAGTCGTTGGCAGCCGGAACGTTCACTGAATTGCTGTTTACCACGAATGCTTTCGACAATTCTGGGATTCACTCTACGGTGACGAACACCGGCCGTTTCACGGCTCCGAAAACTGGTATCTATTATGTGGAGGCTACCTTTGCGATGGCGACGGGCCTCAATTCGACGACCGGGCTCGCTGAGATGGTCCTCGTCAAGAACGGGGTTACGAATGTCTCCTACGTTCGGTATGGCATGGACCCGAACGGAGAAGATTCGATCGTATGTGGTCGGGTCATCAAACTCAATGCCGGTGACTATGTCACGTACTCCGCGTATAACCCTGCTGGAACGGCTAAGAATGCGACCAATGTAGAAGGCTCGATGGTCTGGCTCGGCACGGGTCTTCGGACTTCCGAACCAGTCGATTGGGGAGTCGTCGAAGCACTTCCCGCCGCCGCAGAAGTAGGTGACTTCTGCACCTATAAGAGTGGTGGAGTCTTCTGGAGGCTCCAGAAGGTGGACACCACCGAAACTCCGTGGGCGAAGATCGGAGG
>DATMZL010000892.1:0-2036 GCA_035607075.1 Polyangia bacterium | reverse complement strand
CGCCCGGGCCGCTGGCCGACGACGTCGCGCGCGCGCTGTCGCGGCGGCCACGCCTCAAGCTGCGGCCGGCCTGGAAGTGGGCGCCGGCGCTGGCGCTGGGCATGACGGCGGCGGCGTTCGTCGTGATCCCGATGGTGCGCCCGCAGCCGCTCGGCTACGAGCTGTCCGGCACGTACGCGGCGCGCGACGACGGCTTCGAGACGCCCGGCAACGGCACCGCGACGGCCCGTTTTTCCGACGGGACGTCGGTCGCCGTCGGCGCCGGCAGCGCGGCCCGGGTCCGGGCGCGCACGCGCACCGGCGCGACCATCCGCCTCGAGCGCGGACGGGCGTCGTTCGCCGTCGTCCACCGCCCGGGCGCCCGCTGGAACGTCGAGGTCGGCCCGTTCGAAATCGCCGTCACGGGAACCGAGTTCGACGTGCACTGGTCGGATGACCGCGACGGGTTCGAGGTCGTCATGAAGTCCGGCACGGTCGTCGTGAGCGGCTCGCTGACCGGCGAGGGAATTCCTCTGCACGCCGGCCAGCGGCTTGTCGCGTCGCTCACGAACAAGACGCTGGTCGTGAACGAGGTCGTTCGCGCGCAGCGGCCGCAGGACGCGGCGGCGACCGCCCGCGTGGTCGCGCCGCACGACGAGGCGCCGCCGCCCCCGCGCCGCGCGCGGCTGGTCGCCCAGGCCGAACCCGAGCTGACCTTGCGCGACGTCGGCCCGCCGTCAGAATCGCCCGAGGTGCTCGCGCGGAGGCGCGCGCTCAACCCGCCGCCGTTCGAGCCCGCCCCGCCACAGCCGCCCACCGCGGCGCCCGCGGCTCCGGCCGCGCCCACCGCCGCCGAGCTGGGCATGGGCGGCGGAAGCTGCAACGCGCGGCCGCTGCCCCAGATCCGGTTCGAGCACGCGACGGAAGGATTCCGCGTCCTCAGCGGCGACAGCGCGTCGGTGTTCCGCAACCCGGTCATCGACCACGATCATTCGTGGTGCGGTGGTGGCTCGTTGCGCTTCGAGACGGCGTTCGACATCGACCCGTCAGCGCAGTCCGGCGAGGCGGTGGTGTTCCTGCCCCACAACGTCGACCTCCGCGGCAAGACGGTCAGCGTTCGCTTCATGATCCAGGGCACCGGCGACGCGGAGTTCACGGCGCGCATCCTGGCCGGCCAGGGCGACAGGCGCACCGGCAACACGTACACCCCGCAGCTCACCGCCGGGCGGTGGTGGACGATCAGCACGACGTTTCACGATCAGCTGACGGGCTTCGGAAACTTCGAATCGAACATTCACATGGCCGACCGGATCATCTTGAAGGTCGACGCGACCGGCACGTTCCGGGTATGGTCCGGTTCGATCTTCATCGACGACATCGGCTGGCGATAGCCGCCACGTTCCACTGATTTTGGAGGTCCGAATGAATCGGTACTCGTTGTCTGGGCCAGGGCTCCTGGCGATCGTCTTCGCGGCCGGCTGCGCGAGCACGTCGTCGACGACGGCGAAGCCGATCGCGGCGCCGACGACGCCGCCCGCGCCCGCGGCGAACCCGTTCAAGGACGCGCGTTTCTACGTCGACCCGGAATTCGGGCGCATGGTCGGGCGCGCGACGGCGCCGACGCCCGAGGACGGCGCGCGGCTGAAGAAGCTGGCGGCGTTCCCGACGGCCGTCTGGCTGGAATCGCTGGAGACCGCGAAGCTGGCCGGGCCGACGCTGGACGACGCGCTCAAGCAGGAGGCCGCGGGCGGCGGGCCGGTCGTTCCGGTGTTCGTCGTCTACAACCTGCCCAACCGCGACTGCGCCGCCGAGGGATCGCGCGGCGAGCTGTTCGTCGACAAGGGCGGCGAGGCGCTGTACCAGACCCAATTCATCGACGTGATCGCGGCGGCGTTCGCGGCGCACCCGTCGCAGAAGGTGGCGGTCGTGCTGGAGCCCGACTCGCTCCCGAACATCGTCACCAACAGCGTCGTGCCGACCTGCGCGGCCGCGGAGCAGATCTATCGCCGCGGCGTCGCCTACGCGATCAGCAAGCTGTCGATGCCCAACGTCTTCAT
>DATMZL010000625.1:0-4601 GCA_035607075.1 Polyangia bacterium | reverse complement strand
GGGCGCGGGCTTCGCCTTCGTCGGCCGTCCGCCCGAACCCGGACCCGTCGCCACGCGCCTGCAAGTCGCGCGCGCGGAACCGCGCCGGCCGCCGTCATGCGGGAGGTGGAAAGGCTGACCGCGGGCGCGGCGCCCGATGGCGCGCTGCGATCGTTGGGGTGAGTCCTTTCAGGACCAGATCACTTGACGTCGAAGATCGCCAGCAACGCGAACACAGCGATCGAAATGAAGACCGCCGACGTCAGCGCGATGATCGTGCGGCGGCTATCTGCGCTCTGGTCGCTGGGGGAAGGGGCTTGCACGGGTGGTTCCGAAGTCATGCGGTCCGGAACCTAGCAATCGGTCATCGCCTGACAAGACCTTAGGTCGTAAGTGACACGCGAGCGCCGGCGGCTCTAGATTGTCGCCATGGCAGCGCCTGTCGCCGTCAAGGACGTAAGCGAGACCACCTTCGAGGCGGACGTCGTCGCGCGCTCGCGCACGGTCCCTGTCGTCGTCGACTTCTGGGCGGCGTGGTGCGGGCCGTGCCGCGTGCTCGGGCCGATCATCGAACGCGAGGTTGCGGCGCTCGGTGGGCGGGTCGAGCTCGTGAAGGTCGACACCGACGCGAACCCGAACCTCGCCGCGCGCTACGACATTCGTGGCATCCCGGCGGTGAAGGCGTTCAGCAACGGCGAGGTGACGAGCGAGTTCGTGGGCGTGCAGTCGGCCGACTTCCTGCGGCGGTGGCTGGCGGAGCTGGCGCCGTCGCCGGGGAAGCAGGCGCTGGCGGCTGCAATGGCGCTGGTCGCGAAGGATGATCGTGCCGCCGCCGAGACCGCCCTGCGCGCGCTGGTCGCCGATCCCGAGGTCCGCGATTCCGCCGCCCTCGTACTCGCGAATCTCCTCGTCGACGCGGGGCGTGCCGACGACGCGGAAGCGGCGCTCGCGTCCGTCGATCCGCGCAGCCCGCAAGCGGACGCGGCGGACGCGGCCCGTCGGCGGCTCGCGTTCGCGCGTGACGCCGCCGCGTTCGGGGGACGCGAAGCCGCGACGGCGGCGCTGGCGCGCGATGCGAACGACCTCGAGGCGCGGTTCGCGCTCGCGAGCGCGCACGCGGCCGCGCTCGAGTGGGAGGCGGCGCTCGCCGACTTTCTCGAGCTGGTGAAGCGCAACCGGAAGTTTCGCGACGACGGCGCGCGGCGGGCGATGCTGGCGATCTTCGACCACCTGGGCGCGCAGGATCCGATCGTGTCGGAGTACCGGCGGCAGCTGCAGATCGTTCTTTGATGGGCGCCGAATCTGCGGGTAAGCCAGACCCGAAGCTGGCGGCGCTGATCGCGTCGGTGCGGCGGCGGTGCAAGCCGGGACTGTGGTCGCAAGGGGTGACGCTGGCGCGGGCCGGGGCGGTCACCGTCGAATCGCGCACGGAAGAAGAGATCGTGCTGCGGGTGCGGTCGCCGGGGCGGGTGGTGGCGCCGACGGCGGTCCTTTATCCGACGGAGAACGAGACCGAGTGCGACTGTCCGTCGCGGGTGAGCCCGTGCGAGCACGTGGCGGCGGCCGCCATCGCGCTGTCCGCGGGCGAGGGCCGCGGCGGGGCGGACGCCCCCGTGGCCGTCGCGCAGCGGCCGGCGGCGGCGCGGGTCGGGTATCGGTTCGAGCGGGCGGAGGGTGGGCTGCGGCTGGCGCGCGTCTTGATCGCGGCGGATGGCACGGAGACGGTGCTCGCGACGGAGCTGACGGCCGTGATCGCGGATCCGGCGCGGGCGGCGCAGGTTCAGATCGAGGAGGTCGATCTGCAGGCGGATCGGCTGCTGGGGACGGGGGCGGCGGCGCGGAAGGTGGCGCTGCAGCCAGGGAAGTTGCTGGCGTTGGTGGGGATACTGGCGGGGGCGGCGCGGGTGACGCTCGACGGAGTGGCGATCGCGATCTCCGAGGAGGAGTTGCGGCCGATCGCTACGCTGAGCGACCGGACCCCTCACCCTAACCCTCTCCCCGCTTCGCGGGGCGAGGGGATAAGAGGTGATTCCGATCCCCCTCGCCCCGCGAAGCGGGGAGAGGGTCGGGGTGAGGGGTCCGGCGCCATCTCACTCACGATCGCTGCCGATCCGCGCCTTCGTCAGATGGTCGCGGCCGGCGTCGCGCTCTGCGACGACGATGACGGACGCGCGACTCTTCACCGGCTCGTCGAGACCGACCTGACCGGCGTGTGGTTGCAGAACTTGCCGATACGGAGGGCGTTCTCGCCGGCCGAGATGGGCGAGCTGGTCACGAAGGTGCTTCCTGATCTCGCGCGGCGGACGATCGTCGATATTCAGAGCACGCGGTTGCCGACGGTGGCGCGGGATCTGGTGCCGCGGGTCGTGCTCGATCTGGATCAGGTTGAAGGCGGGCTCAGTGTGTTGCCGACGCTTGTCTACGGAGCGCCGCCCGTGGCGCGCGTGGACGCGGGGAAGTTGGTTTACCTGCGCGGGCCGGTGCCGCTGCGAGATGTGCCGGCGGAGCAGCGCGCGGTGGAGCGGCTGCGTTCGGATCTGGATCTGGTCGTCGGGCGGCGGACGACGTTCGATGCGCGCGATGCGCCTCGGTTCGTCGAGAAGTTGAAGAGGTGGCGCGGGGATCTGGCGGGGCGGGCGGCGGGCGTCGTCAAGCCGGCGGCGACGCTCGTCCCCCGACTCAGCGTCGCGGGCACCGACGCAGATGTCCGGTTCGAGCTCACCTTCGAGGTGAAGGGCGCGCCGGGCAAAGCTACGCCCGTCGACGCCGAGGCGGTGGTGCGCGCGTGGCAGGAAGGGCTCGGCCTCGTTCCTCTCACGGAAGGCGGGTGGGCCGGGCTTCCCGCGGCCTGGCTCGCGAAGCACGGGCAGCGGGTCGCGGATCTGCTGGCAGCTCGCGAGGACGACGGACGCCTCGCCCGACATGCGCTGCCGGCGCTCGCGGCGCTGTGCGCGGATCTCGAGCAGCCCGCGCCGCCCGGGCTCGATCGCCTGGCGCCGCTCGCGCAAAGCTTCGATCGTTTACCCGACGCGGAACCGCCCGCCGATCTCACCGCGACCCTGCGCGCGTACCAGCGGCAGGGCGTCAACTGGCTGGCGTTTCTCCGCAACACCGGGCTGGGCGGAATCCTCGCGGACGACATGGGGCTCGGGAAGACGCTGCAGGCGATGTGCGTCTTCCCCAAGGCGACGCTGGTCGTTTGTCCGACGAGCGTGCTCTTCAACTGGAAGAGCGAGCTCGCACGCTTTCGCCCGAACCTGCGCGTCGCCGTGTATCACGGGCCGAACCGCAGCTTCGACGAGACGGCCGACGTCACGCTGACGACGTACGCGATCCTGCGCCTCGACGCGAAGGCGCTTGCCGCGCGCAGCTTCGGCGCGGTCGTGCTGGACGAGGCCCAGGCGATCAAGAACCCGGACAGCCAGACGGCGCGCGCGGCGTACGCGGTGCGCGCCGGCTTCCGCCTGGCGCTGACCGGCACGCCTATCGAGAACCGCCTGGAAGAATTGTGGAGCCTGATGCACTTCGCGAACCGCGGGCTGCTGGGCGGGCGCTCCGATTTCAGCGAGCAGGTCGCGCGCCCGATCGCCGAGGGACGCGCGGGCGCGGCGGCTAACCTGCGTCAGCGCATCCGGCCTTTCGTGCTGCGGCGCCTGAAGAAGGACGTCGCGCCCGAGCTGCCGCCGCGCACGGAAAGCGTGCTTCGCGTCGAGCTGACCGACGGCGAGCGCGCGGTGTACGACGCGGTCCGCGCCGCCACGCAGGAGGAGATTCTTGCGCTGATCGAAGGCGGAAAGGGCGTGATGGCGGCGCTCGAAGCGTTGCTGCGCCTGCGCCAGGCGGCGTGTCACCCGGCGCTGGTGCCCGGACAGACGGCGGCGACCTCCTCGAAGATTGAAGCGTTGCTGGAGGCGTTGGAGACGGCCGTCGCCGAGGGGCACAAGGCGCTGGTGTTCTCGCAGTGGACCAGCCTGCTCGATCTGATCGAGCCGGCGCTGGCGCGCGCCGAGCTGACGTTCGAGCGCCTGGACGGGACGACGCGCGATCGCGCCGGCGTCGTCGCGCGCTTCCAGGCCCCAGACGGAGACGGGCCGCCCGTCATGTTGGTGTCGCTGAAGGCGGGCGGGTCCGGCCTGAACCTGACCGCCGCCGATCACGTCTTCCTGTGCGATCCGTGGTGGAACCCGGCGGTCGAGGCGCAGGCGGCGGATCGCACGCACCGGATCGGGCAGACGCGGCCCGTGTTCGTCTACCGTCTGGTCGCGGCGGCGACCGTCGAGGAACGGATTCTGGCGTTGCAGGATGCGAAGCGCGCGCTGATGGACGCGGCGCTCGGGGATGCGGCGAGCGCGGCGGGGCTGACGCGCGAGGATTTGCTGGCGCTGCTGGCCTGAGGGGATCAGGCCATGCCGAAGGCCGCGAGGATCTCGTCGCGCTGCTGGACGGCCTTCGCGAGCTCTTCGGCGGCGATTCGTCCGCTGTCGATCGTCAGGTCGAGCGACTCGAACGCGGCATCTGCTGACGGCAGGTGCCACGCGAGTGTCTCCATGAGGCTCATGCGAAAAAACGCCTCCTCGGGCGCGTCGATGAGTTTCAGTTGCCCCATCCTCTGGGCGCTGCAA
>DATMZL010000330.1:0-2448 GCA_035607075.1 Polyangia bacterium | reverse complement strand
AGCCGGTCTTCGAGCAGACTTACCCGTCCGCCGCGCACCCGTCGCTGGACGTCATCGCGGAGAAATTCGTGCACGAAGCCGCCGCGGCGGTCGGCGACGGCGCGAAGACGGACAGCGCCTGCTTCGGGATCGCCGGTCCGATCGAGAACAACATCTGCCGCGCCACCAACATCCCCTGGGTCGTCGACGGCAACGCGCTGTCGCAACGGCTGGGCATCGCCCGCGTCGTGCTGGTCAATGACTTCCACGCCGCCGCGCTCGGCGTCACCGCGGTCGGACCCGACGAGCTGGTCGGCCTGGGCGGCGACGTGCGCGTCCCTCACGGGCCGATGGCCGTGCTGGGCGCCGGGACGGGCCTGGGCCAGGCCTTCCTCCTTTGGGCGCCTGCCCAGAATCGCTACCAGGTCGTCCCGTCGGAGGGCGGGCACGTCGACCTAGCCGCGCGCACGCCACTGGAGCACGGCCTGGTCCACTTCCTGACAGGCAAGTACGGGCGCGTCTCGTGCGAGCGCGTGCTGTCCGGTCAGGGTCTGGTCGACGTGTTCAAGTTCCTCTCGGAGGAACCAGCCTGCCGCGGCCTGATTCGCGCCGAGACGACCGCCGTCCTCGCGACCGGCGGCAACGACCCGGCCGCGGCGATTTCCCATCGCGCGATCGCCGGAACCGACCCGGTGTGCGAGATGGCGCTCGCGCTGTTCTGCTCCGTCCTGGGCGCGGTCGCCGGTAACCTGGGGTTGATGGTGCTCGCCACCGGGGGCGTGTTCGTCGCCGGCGGCATCGCGCCCCGCATCCTCCCGTTTCTGCAGCGAGGCGGGTTCCGCGAGGCGTTCGATCGCAAAGGGCGGCTGCACACGCTTGTCGAGCGTATGCCGGCGTACGTGGTCACCCACCCTCAGCCGGGCCTCCTCGGCGCCGCCCTCGTAGCGTCCGGCGCAGGGTAGCAAGGTGGGACGTACGCCCGCGCCGAACGCGGTGCGCCGTGTAATTTCCGGCAAATACGGCGACGTACCGGTCAAGCGTCGGGCTCCAACGGTCGATGTCCCGGAGCAATGGCGTCCGGTCCCCACGGTGCGCGCGCCGCGCTGACGGGTAGCATACCTGTGCGCCTGGATACCGCTGACACCGTTCGCATGCGCACGCAGGACGATCGCTTTGGGCGCATGGTCGGGCGGTCGCCCGCGATGCAGAGCGTGTTCGAGGTGCTCAACAAGGCGTCGAACAGCGACGCGACCATCCTGCTCGAGGGCGAGACCGGCACGGGCAAGGAGGTCTCCGCGGAGGCCATCCACAAGGGCAGCCCGCGCCGCGACAAGCCGTTCCTCGTCGTCGACTGCGGCGCGATGCCGCCGAACCTGCTCGAGAGCGAGCTGTTCGGGCACGAGCGCGGTGCGTTCACCGGCGCGGTGTCGTCGCGGCAGGGCGTGTTCGAAGCCGCCAACGGCGGCACGGTGTTTCTCGACGAGATCGGCGAGCTCAGCGTCGAGCTGCAACCCAAGCTACTGCGCGTGCTCGAGCGCCGCGAGGTCCGGCGCGTCGGCACCAACAACCACGTGCCCGTGAACGTGCGGCTGATCGCCGCGACGAACCGCAGCCTGCGCGAACAGGTCGGCGCGCACAAGTTCCGTTCGGATCTCTTCTACCGGCTCGCCGTCGTCGAGGTGAAGCTGCCGCCGCTGCGCGAGCGCCTGCCCGATCTTCCGGCGCTTGTCGATCACATCGTACACAACTTCGACACCGTTGACGAGGAAACGCTGGAGACGGTTCGCTCGCCCGCGTTCCTGGGCGCGCTGGCCGAGCACGCCTGGCCGGGAAACATCCGCGAGCTGCGCAACTATCTCGAGCGCTGCGTGGCCCTGCACGACTTCGCCCCGCCGCGCAGCACGGGCACCGGCCCCACGCCGATTCCGGGGCCCGAGAGCGCGGTCAACATCGGCCAGCCGCTGCGCGAAGCGCGCGAGGCGTGGGTCAGCACGTTCGAACGCCGCTACCTGGAGGAGCTGCTGCGCCAGCACGAGAACCGCGTCAGCGCCGCCGCGCGCGCAGCCGGCGTGGACCGCATCTACTTCTACCGCCTCCTCTGGAAGCACGGCCTCCGCCAGCGCGAAGGCACGACGGCCGCCGACAAAGACGACGGCTGAGCGACCGGCGCCCGAAAGCGGCCTGCCCTCACCCCGACCCTCTCCGCGCGAGGGTCGCCGCTCGCAAGGTTTGCCCTCTCCCCGCCCCTCTCCCGCAAGCGGGAGAGGGTGACTTTGGGGCGCGCCTCGCCGAGAGCTCCGGTCCCCTCGCCCCGCGCAGCTCCGGTCCTCTCGCCCCGCGCAGCGGGGAGAGCGTCTGTCTTGCGAGTCAAGCGATCTCCCGAGTCCAAGGGGTACGGTCGCGGACAATGGCGTTGAGGATGGTGAGGAGCTTTCGCATGCAAGCGACAAGGGCGACCTTGGGTAGCTT
>DATMZL010001329.1:0-5930 GCA_035607075.1 Polyangia bacterium | reverse complement strand
GCTTGCAGCAGGGCCTCAGCGAGGTGTGCGGTGGCGCGCGCGATCCGCGCTCGACGCGTCAGTTCGTCGAGTGGGTCGTTGGAGATGTCCGCAAGGAATCGGCCGACGAGCTGGCCGCGTCGGGCCTCGCGTGGGGCGACGTCGACAGGGCTGTCCAGACGCGCGCGCGCGAGTGGTTCCGCACGCCCGAGGTGCCGTCATGACCTTGCGCAAGGTTCTGGCGAGCGGCGCGAAGCTGAGCCCGCCGGACTGGCTGGCCGACAACCTGATGTACGAGACGCTGATGGGCAGCGAGGCCTACGGCGTCTCGTCGGCCTCGTCGGACATCGACGTGTACGGGATCTGCGTCCCGCCCAAGCACATGGTGTTTCCGCACCTGGCCGGGGAGATCCTGGGGTTCGGCGCGCAGGTGAAGCGGTTCGAGAGCTGGCAGGAACACCACATCGCCGCGTTCGACAAGAGCTGGGACTTCCAGATCCTGAGCATCGTGAAGTTCTTCCAGCTGGCGATGGAGAACAACCCGAACATCATCGATTCGCTGTTCACGCCACGGCGGTGCGTGCTGTCGTCGACGGCGATCGGCGAGTACATCCGCGAGCACCGGCGCGACTTCCTGCACAAGGGGTCGTGGCACAAGTTCAAGGGCTACGCCTACAGCCAGCTGCACAAGCTGCAGATCAAGGTGCCGCAGGCGGACGGCAAGCGCGCGGCGCTGGTGGCAGAGCACGGCTACGACGTGAAGTTCGGCTACCACGTCGTTCGGCTGATGCTGGAGGTCGAGCAGATCCTCGTGCACGGTGACATCGACCTCGAGCGCGATCGCGAGCAGCTGAAGGCGATCCGCCGGGGCGAGTGGCCGCTCGAGCGCTTGGTGCAGTGGGCGCAGGACAAGGAGAAGGCGCTCGAGGCCGTCTACCACACCAGCACCTTGCCCTACGGGCCCGACGAGGCGCTGATCAAGCGCCACCTGCTGCACTGCCTGGAGGCGCACTACGGCGATCTCTCATCGGCGGTTGTCGTCCCCGGCGCCGCCGAGCAGCTGATCGCTCAGATCGCCGAGCTGGTCCGGCAGTACCGCTAGCTGCTCCCGCGCGAAGCGCGGGTGTGCAGCTATTTCTGAGATCTGCTCAAAGCCACTTGCGGAACGAATAGGCCAGCCGCTCCAGCAGCCGGAGCAGCAGCGGGCGGCGGCCGAAGGTCTCGCGGGTCAGCTGCTCGCTGGCCGCCATGTCCACCTCCAGCATCCCGATCGCATCCGCGGTCGCGCGCGCGTCGACGACGTTCACCACCATCTCCAGGTTGTAGGCGAGCGAGCGGTGATCGAAGTTGTAGCTGCCGATCGACACGAACACGTCGTCGACCGACAAAACCTTCGTGTGGACGACCGCGCGGCTCTGCCAGATGCGGACGCCGGCCGCGAGCAGCGGCCCGAACACGGCGCGCGCCGCCAGGTCGAGCACGCCCGAATCGCTCTCCAGCGGCACAAGCAGGCGGACGTCGACGCCGCGCCCGGCGGCGGCCTGCAGCGCGCGCAGCACCCCGCGATCGGGCACGAAGTACGGGTTGGCGAGATAGACCCGGCGCGCGCTCTCGCGGATCGCGTGCAGCGCCGCGCGGCGGATCGCGAAGCGCTCGCGCAGCTCGCTGTTCGAGACCACGGCCAGCGGCGTCGGCCCGGCCGCGGCCGGCGCCGCCAGTCGGGCCGGATCCAGCCGCGCCCACTTCTTCGCGCGCCGATTCCATGTGCGCAGGAAGGTCGCCTCGATCGCGGCGACCGCCGGACCCTCGACCTGGATCGCGGCATCGTGCCAGTCGCCGCCGCCGTCCTCGACCGACACCCATTCGCTGGCGATGTTCAGACCGCCCGAGAACGCGACCCGGCCGTCGCAGACCAGCGTCTTGCGATGGTTGCGCCGCATGAGCGCCCAGAAGCGCGGCCGCCAGAAACGATAGCGGTGGTAGGCGATCACGTGCACGCGGTGCGCGCGCATGCGGTCGAAGAACTCGGCCGGCGTATCGCGGCAGCCGACGAAGTCGTAGAGGAGGCGCACCTCGACGCCCCGGCGCGCGGCGGCGATCAGGGCGTCCGCGAACTTCCGCCCGATGGTGTCGTCGCTGAAAATGTACATCTCCAGCGAAATACGCACGCGCGCCGACTCGATCGCCGCGAGCCAGGCGGGGAACGTCTCGACGCCGTTGCGGAGCAATTTCACCGCGTGGCCGCCCACCAGCTCGTGAGGATCCTCGATGTAGCGAGCGGGGGAAGCGGACGCCGGCTTCGTCAGCGGAGCGGCACCGGCGAAATCGTCGGTGTTTTCCGCATTCGCGGAGGGCTCTGGCGGCGTCGACATTGTTGACCTACTACACCTTAGCGCGTAAGGTTCCGCCCGCCGATGGGTCGTGAGGAGCACATAGAATTCCAGGGCCGCGTGATCGAGGTGCTGCCCGCGGGAAATTTTCGCATCGAGCTGGAAAACGGCCATCAGGTCTTGGCCCACCTCGGCGGCAAGCTGCGCAAGCATCGCATCCGCGTGGTTCTCGGCGACAAGGTGACCGTCGCCCTCACGCCCTATGATCCGACGCGCGGTATCGTCGTTTATCGCGGCTAGCCTGTTCGCGGCCGCGGCCGCTGGGCACGCCGCGCCGCCGCCCGGCGCCGTCGGAACGGGGGCCGAGTCCGGCACCGTCGCGCCCCTGGTCGATCGCGTGAAGGGCGCGGTCGTGACCATTCAGAGCACGAAGTACATCCGGCGGTTCGCGGTCGAGGATCCCTGGACCCGGATGATGCGCGAGCAGTTCGGGATGGCGGCGCCGCGCGCCCAGCGCGAGAAGCAAGAGGCGCTGGGGTCGGGTTTCATCGTCGACAAATCGGGGATCATCCTGACCAACAACCACGTCGTCGCCGGCGCGGACGAGGTGATCGTTCGGCTCCCCGACAACCGGCACTTCCAGGCGCGCGTGCTGGGCAGCGATCCGCCCACCGATGTCGCCGTCGTGCGGATCGACAAGCCGCCAGGCGACCTGCAGACCGTGACGCTGGGCGATTCCGATCGGGTGCGCGTCGGCGACTACGTGCTGGCGATCGGCAACCCGCTGGGCCTGGGCCAGACGGTGACGATGGGCATCGTCAGCGCGAAGAACCGCGTCATCGGCGAGAAGCTGGGCGACATCGATCCGCGCTACGAGGACTTCATCCAGACCGACGCCGCGATCAACCAGGGCAACTCGGGCGGGCCGCTGTTCAATTTTCGCGGTGAGGTGATCGGCGTCAACGCCGCGATCATCAACCCGGGGGTCGCGATGAACGTCGGCTTCGCCATCCCGATCAACATCGCGCGCCAGGTCGCCGATCAGATCCGCAAGTCAGGGCGCGTCGCGCGCGGCTTCCTGGGCGTCAGCGGCGAGGACTTCACGGCCGAGCGCGCGGCCGAGATGCGCGTTCCCTTCCTACCGGGCGCGCTGATCAATGCGGTGGGGCACGGGACGCCCGCGGCAGCGGCGGGCCTGCGGTCGAACGACGTCGTCACCGAATGCGCGGGGAAACCGATCGACGGCTACCGGCGCCTTGTCGCGACCATCGCGCTGCTGCGGCCGGGCGAGAAGGCGAAGCTGGTGCTGCACCGCCAGGGCCAGCGCGTCGAGACGACCGTGACGCTGGGCGCGCCGGGGGCCGGGGCGGGCTCTGCTACGGTTGTAGGCGTCGAGCTGCGTTCCCTGGATCCGCGCGAGTCGGCGGAGCTGGGCCTGGGCGCCGGTGAGGGCCTGGCGGTGACGGCTGTCGATCCGCGGGGTCCGGCGAGCGGCGTGCTGGAGGAGGGCGACATTCTGCTGGCGCTCGACGGCCGGGGGATCACGCTGGCGCGCTTCAAGGCTGTGGTCGCCCGTCTGCAGCGCGGCGCGCATGCGACGCTGGTGATCCAGCGCGGTCCGGACCGCTTCGCGCTTCGCCTGTAGACTGCCCGCGTGCAGAGTAAGGATCGCGCGCGCGACGGATTTCGCGTCGAGTCGCGATATCCGGCGCCGGGCGCGCTGGCACGCGCACGCACGCGGTTGTTCGAGCTCGCGCCCGAGGCGCTCACGCTGTTCGACAACTGGACCTCGCTCGCCTGCCTCTGCGACACGGGCTGGCTCGCGCTCGGACGCCCGTCGAGCGCGATGGCCCGGATCGTGCGCCGCCGGCTGCGCGTTCTGACGTCGCTTCCGCTCTCGTTCGCGACGTTCGCCGCGCGACCGGCCGGCGACGGGCCCGTGCACTTGCGCGGCCGCTGCGCCGCGCTCCCCGGCCACGGCGGCGAGGCTCCGCTGTGGAGCACGGACGCGCGCGACGGCGCCGACGGGCGCGTGCTGATCGAAATCGGCCGCGACTTTCTATTGTCGATCGACGGGGGCGACGTCTACGTTCTGTCGAACGGCGGTCACCTCGCGAGCGCGACGCCGCTGTGCGCTGGCGACGACGTGTCGGTGTTCGGCTTCTCCGACGAGGTTCTCGATCGATGGGGACTGGCCAGCGGCGTGCATGGTCGAGGCGGCGTGTTGCCCGCGATCAGGTCTGGCTCTGAGCTGCCGCTACTCCTTACCCGATCGCGTGGGGAGCCGGCGAGCTCGGCTCGCCGCGGACCATCGCGGGAGGGCTCGGGAACCCTCTGAGGGTTCCCGAATTAAGTGGTACGCTGAAAGGGCGAATGTCGTCAGATAGCAAGCTGGCTGTTGTCACCGATACCGTCGCCCCGGCGCTGCGGCCGCCGGTGCCGCCTGCCAGCCTGGCCCACCGCGAGCTGCTGGGCGGCGAGTTCTGGCGGCGCATCCCTGCCTACGCGAACGTCGGCGAGGCCGAGTTTCTCGATCACAAGTGGCAGGCGAAGCACTCGATCACGAACATCGGCAAGCTGCTGGCCGCGCTGGAAGGGCTGGTCTCGGAGGGCTTCATCGCCGACGCGCAGCGCGGGTTCGAGCGCGCGCCGATGTCGGTCCGCGTGTCGCCGTATCTGCTGTCGTTGATCGACTGGCGCAACCCCGAGCGCGATCCGCTGCGCCTGCAGTTCATCCCGCTGGCGTCCCACCTGCTGCCCGACCATCCGCGCCTCGACCTGGACTCGCTGCACGAACGCGCGGACATGCCCGTCCCCGGGCTGACCCATCGCTACGTGGACAAGGCGCTGTTCCTGGCGCTGGACACCTGCCCGGTCTATTGCCGATTCTGCACGCGCAGCTACGCCGTCGGCATCGACACGGAAGAGGTGTCGAAGTTCCAGCTGAAGGTGAACGCCGACAGGTGGCAGCGGGCGTTTGATTACATCCGCTCGCGGCCCGAGCTGGAGGACATCGTCATCTCGGGCGGCGACGCGTTCCAGCTTCGCGCCGAGCAGATCACGCAGATCGGCGAGACGCTGCTGTCGATCGATCACGTTCGGCGGATGCGCTACGCGACGAAGGGTCCGGCCGTGATGCCGCAGAAGATCCTGACCGACGACGCGTGGACGGATGCGCTCACGCGCGTGGTCGAGCAGGGGCGCAAGCTGCACAAGGAGGTCGTGCTGCACACGCACTTCAACCACCCGCGCGAGATCACCGCGATCACGAAGGCGGCGATGGACAAGCTGTGCGAGCGCGGCATCACCGTGCGCAACCAGAGCGTGCTGCAGCGGCAGGTCAACGACAGCGTCGAGACGATGACGCTGCTCTGCCGGCGGCTCGGCTACGTCAACGTGCACCCGTACTACATCTACATGCACGACCTCGTGAAGGGCGTCGAGGATCTGCGGACGACGCTGCAGACCGGCCTCACGATCGAGCAGGGGATCCGCGGCGCGACGGCCGGGTTCAACACGCCCACGCTGGTCGTCGACGCGCCGGGCGGTGGCGGCAAGCGCGACGCGCACTCGTACGAGCACTACGACCGCGCGACCGGCGTCTCCGTATTCACCGCGCCC
>DATMZL010000357.1:0-5981 GCA_035607075.1 Polyangia bacterium | reverse complement strand
CGGCGCGTACCATCGCGGGAGGGTTCGGGAACCCTCCCAGGGTTCCCGACTCAATTCATTTGCGGGCCTGGCGGCTCGGGTAGACTGTCGACGTGAATCCGAGATTGCGAAACGTGCTGTGCGTGCTCGGGCTCGCTGGGCTCGTGATGGGCGCCCTCCCGCTGGCGGGATGCCGCAAGAAGATCGACCCGGAACCGGTGAAGCAATCGCTCGCCGCGCTGAAAGTGCAGCTCGGCGAACTGAAGACGAAGTTCATGGCTCTGCGTGAAAAGGTCGAAGCCATCCCGCCCGACCTGGACGGCTTCGGCGACGCGCGCGCGCGTTTCTACGCCGCCGAGGAGGGTCGGGGCGTCACCGACGGGAAAGCGGCGTGGCTCTCGAGCCGCCTCGACGCGGCGGTGACCGCGAACAACGGCGAAGAGCTACAGTCGATCTCGAAGGACATCGCCGCGACGTACGACGACATCCGCAGGATCGACGAGATGTACGTGAAGCTGCTGCATCAGATCATGTCGTTCGAGCGGAAAGCGAACCAGCAAAAGGCGGAAGCCGCGGCGGTAGCCGCGACGGCGCCGCCGGCCGCGCCGGCCCCCAATCCCAAGCCAAAGCGATCGAAGTCGAAGCCCTAGGCGCCTACTGCGCTCTAGTTTTCAGGCGCACAGTTCGCGATCCACTGCGAGAGCGCCGCGATCGTCCCGGCGTCCCAGCAGTGCTCGTCGGTGCAGGCCAGCGGCATGCGAAACGTGTTCATGCACGTCCCGTTCAGGACCATGATCAGCGCGCTCTGATCCGGTTTCCCCGGATTCACCAGCGGGACTCCGCCGCAGCCGGTGGAGATGTACGTCGTCATCGTGTGGTAAAGGTTCGCGTCGTCCCGCAAGACCAGGTTCATCCTGGGAGGCGGCGGGGCCGCACCGTTGAGGTCATGGCAGGGCGCCGAGACGCACGAGTCGATAGCGCCCGTCGGACCTCCGCCCTTCAGCACATCCTTGACGGTGGCGAACGTGGCAGGCGGCGTCGTGGTCCCGCCGTTCGGAACACACGCGGGCGTCTGACTGACGCCGGGGTCGAGACCGCCGGCGCAGCCCGCGGCCGCGAAGACGACCGCCGGGACAACCATCGAAAGGGCGGTGCGTACAGCTCGAAATCTCATCGTGTGGAAGACCCTAATCTACTACGACGACCGGCGCTTCGATCCACGCTGCCACCGCTGCCACCGAGCTGCCGCTGATTTCTCAGGACAGCTCGGCCGACGCGTCGGTCGTCCGGGTGGTGCTACGGCTTGAGCGCGGTGTACTCGCCTTCGCTGTGAATCCCGGCGCCTGTCTTGGCGCCGTAGCCGCCGGCGAAGTCCTCCGTCTTGTCGGAGTAACCGAACTTGCTGACCGGCGCGGTTCCGCCCTTGGCAGGGTACCCGTTCGCGTCGCCCTTCACGCCCATGCCGTTCATGATGTTGTAGAAGTACTTGTTGATCGGCGCGTTCGCGTACATCGCGTTCGTTCCGGTGCTCTGGTTGAGGCCGTTGACCATCCCCGAGTCGTTCATGCACTGCGACTCGCTGGCGCCGTTCGACAGGTTGGCAGCGCCCGTCATCGCGGTGTCGACGTTGACCGCCCATCCGGTCTTGAAGTACCCGTTCAAGCCGCCGGCCTGGATGATCGGCAGGTTGTTCAGGTTGTGGGCGTTGCCGTCCGACATCTCGTTGAACCAGACGGCGGCGCTGCTGTCGAGCAGCGTCGACCCGTCGGAGTTCTTGACGTTGTCCAGCATGCCGATCAGCTTCGCGAACTTCGACGCGTAGTACTTGTCGATCGTCTGCAGCAGGTTCAGCGAGTTCGGATAGCAGGTCCCTGACATGCCCGCGTTATCGAGGCGGTGAGACAGGTTGTGCGAATCCATGGTGATGTTGAGGCCGCTGAAGACGTAGTTCGGTGGGTACTTCAGGAAGATAACGGGGTTGTAGTTGCAGATGCTCGCCAGCACCGCCATCACCGAGTACATATCCGCGCCGTCGAGATCGGTCGTGACGGCGCTGGTGATGTTGCTGGTCTGCTTGTTGACGTTCGTCGACGTCGCGCCGATCGAGTTCGCCAGATCCATCGTGCACATGTTCGACGTCACGATGGGCGTCATGTCGTTCAGCAACGACTTCCAGACCGCGACCTTGTTGCGGTCCTCGGCGCTCATGTTGATGCGCTCGAACGACGCGAGATCGTCCTTCACGCAGTCGGTGATTTTCTTTCCGCGAAGCGCCGCGTAGGTCGCCGGCGTCGTGCCGCCCATGCCGAACAGGCCGGTCAGCGCGCTGAACACCTGCGACGGCTGGCCGAGGCCCGGATAGGCCTTTGCCGCCGCGTTGGTGGCGGCGCTGGCGTCCTTCAGGTACGAGATGCCCGACTGCGCACCGTCGTTCCTGTTGCCAACGCGCATGAACAGCGGCGTCCCCTGCGGGCTCAGCTGCTGCGCCATGACGTGGTCCAGCGAGCTGCCGATCGGCAGCGCGTTGAACTTGTACGCCGTGTCGAAGCTGAACGGGTCGGTGCCGCTCGGCGTGACCGGCTGCAAGGTGAAGTACGAACCCACCACGTTCAGGTGCGGATCGTTCGCCTGCCCGCGGCCGCCGGCCGAAGCGCCAGACCCTCGGTTGTTCTGCGTCCACTCGTTCATCCCGCGGATGCCTCGTGGAATGAGGATCTTGTTCACGAACGGGGCGAGCACCCCGAGGTTCGTCGCCGTGAGGTCGGCGGCCGTGAGAGCGCCGTGCGACTTCGCTGGGAAGAACTTCGTCGTGATGCACCCGTAGTGGGTGAACATCGCGATGAACTGCTTCTGCTTCGCAGTCGACTGCCCCTTGGCTTCACGCTCTGCGACAGAGCTGAGAAACGGTGCGGCTACGGCTGCTCCGCCCAGGCCCCGGAGGAAAACTCTACGATGCATTCGCGTTTTCATGTTCTGAACTCCTCGATTTTCAGGGAGCCTGCACGCGCACGCGGAAGGAATCCGCCTGCGTCAGATCCGTCAGCACATTGATAATCGCGCCACCGGTGCCCAGCTTGGTGCTGATGCCATCGGCGACACACTGATCGTTCGGGTTCGGCGCGCGCTGATAACCGAACGAGACCCAGTTCTGCGAGTACATATCGCGGCCCTTCTGGATGTTCGCGAGCTCGGTCATGAGCTGCTGGGCGTTGCTGATCTGCTTCGTGTTGCCGTCGCCGAAGTTGACCGTGGCGACCGGGTTGATCGCCCCGTTGCCCAGCTTGTCCACCGTCTGCCACGCGCCGATGGCGTCGTAGTTCTCCATCACGTAGCCGGGCGGGTTGATGACGTTGGTGTGGCAGCCCATGCAGCTCGCCCCCTGATTCACCAGCGCGTCGGTCCGGTCGCGCACCGTCGGGTAGTTGCCGGCCGGCGGCTGGATCATCGTCGCGCCAGGCGCGGGCGGCCCCGGGTCGACGCCGATCATGAAGATCGTGATGAACGCGCCGCGCAGGATCGGGGCCGTCATGTCGTAGTGCGAGTACGACGCCAGGAACCCGGCCCGCGTCATGAAGCCCGGCCGCTGCACCGGATCCAGGTTCACCTTGGTGAGCGTCGTGCCGGTGTTGGTCATGCCGTAGATGCCGGCGTTGTCCTTGTTGATGAACCCGACCGGGCTCAGGAACAGGTCCTTGTACCCGCCGTTCGTGAACACGACCTCGGCGAAGAAGTTGTCGATCTCCTGGCCGTACGAGGTCTTGGAGGTCGTCGTGTTGTAGAGCGGGAACTTCGTCGTGTCGTGGTCGCCGTTCCACCAGTGCGCGTTGCCGTTGTTCATCTGAACCCACTGGCGGTGGAACAACTGCACGAGCGGCGTCGACTTGTCGCGCACCGCGAGCATGCGGGACGCCTGCATCAGGATCTGATCCTTCGTCTGCAGCTGGTTCATGTCGGCTGCCGTGTTCAGCATGTCGTCCGGGATCGAGCCCCAGATGAGGAACGACAGGCGCGCCGCGACCTCGTACTGCGACAGCTGGTAGCCCGAGCCCGACGGCGTCGTCGTGCTGATCTCGGGGATCGTGAGGAACGACGGCGAGACGAGGAACGCGTACAGCGTCGCCTCGCTGACCTCGGCGGCGGTCGGCGCGGGCGTCGTGCCCATGCCGATCTGCAGGAAGCGCGTCACCTCGGCGTCCGTCAGCGGCCGCCGGAACGCCTTGCGCCCGAAGGTCGTGATCGTGTTCTTCAGGCAGGTCTGCCCGGCCGTCCCGGCCGCGCCCGGATCACACGAGATGAACTTCGCCTTCTGCGTGGCGTTGGCCATGACCGCCTTGGCGATCGCGGAGCCGACGTCATTGTAGATACGCCAGGCGTCGGGAACCATCGGACCGTCGAAGTCGGCGTACAGCATGCCCGACGGGGGCTGCGCCGTGGCGCCGGTCCCGACAGTCGTCACGCCGAGCAGGTCGCGCACGACCGCGTCGTATTGCCAGTTCTGCATACGCCGCATCTGCGTCGTCGCCGGGATACCGGGCGAGCAGGTGATCGACGGGACGTAGCCGGAGCCGCCCGTGCCGCCGGTGCCGGTGGCGCCGGAGCTGCCGGTGTTGCCAGCGCTGCCCGTGCTGGTGTTGCCGGCGCTACCCGTATTGCCTGCGTTACCGGGACCACCGTTGCCTGCGTTACCGGGACCACCATTCCCAGCGTTCCCCGTACCGGACCCACTGCCACCAACCGTTCCCTGACAGGCGGTCAGGCCGGCGAACAACAGAACAAAAAGACCACTTTGAGTGTAGCGCGTCATTGAATTTGCCCTTCTGCCGGCGACACGGCGATCTACCGAAGGTCGTTGCTGGCGCCTCACGCGGGTTTTAGGGGCCCCGCTCGTTTAGCCCACAGATGCCACGACGTGATCCATTCGGCTCACCTGTACGTGACCTCCCGTTAACGTGCTCTTGATGACGCTATTTGTTACGGGAATTACTGAGCCGGATTCGCCCCTTGGTGACCACTAGGCATTGCAAGCCGGTCATGGGGCCGACGATAAAAGAGATGGTGACACCGCTGACCTTCGCGAAGGGAGACGACGACCTTATCGACGCGCTGCGCTCAGGGCATCCTGGCGCTGCGGCCGTCTTTTATGATCGTTACGCGGCGTCTGTTCACCGGACGCTGCAGTCGGTCCTCGGGCGCGACGCGGAGATTCCGGATCTCCTGCAAGACGTCTTCATTCGCGCCATCGATCGTATCGGCGAGCTACAGCACCTCGATCAGGTGCGCAGCTGGCTGACGACGATCGCCGTCTTCGCCGCCCGCGCGCACATTCGCCGGCAGGCGCGGCGCAAGTGGCTTTTTCTTTTCTCGCCCGATCAGACGAAGCAACGTCACCTGGAACCACCGTCGTCCGACGCGCGCCGCGCGCTGCGCGAGACGTACCGGACGCTCGACACGCTGCCCGCGAATGAACGCATCGCCTTCGTGCTGCGCTTCATCGAGGGCATGACGCTGCCCGAGGCGGCGGCGGCGGCCGGCGTTTCGCTGGCGACATTAAAGAGGCGCCTGTCCCGGGCCGAGAAGCGATTTCTTGCACGTGCACGCGAGCGGCCGCTGCTGGAGCAGTGGCTACAGGAAGGGACGAGATGGAATCTCGAGAAGCAGAGCTGAACAGGGTGGGCAGTAAGATCCGGGAAGCGCTCGACGCGGAAACGTCGGCGGGGGATGACGTCCGTCTCGCGCGCAAGCACTTCATCGATCATGTCACCACGCGCCAGATCGGCCGCGTCTTCAACCGAAGTGGAAGTAATTGGGCCGCGGCGGTCCGCCGTCTTTCGTTTGGCGTCGTGGGCGCGGCCGCCGTCGCGGCCGCGGCGGTCGTCTGGTGGCGCCTTCCGATCTCGTTCCAGGTCGATTCCGACGCGGGCCCGGCCTCGATCGCCGGGAACGCGGGCGATCTGATCGAGGCCAACGCCGTCGTCCCGACGGCGCTGCGCTTCTCGGAGGGC
>DATMZL010001651.1:0-3718 GCA_035607075.1 Polyangia bacterium | reverse complement strand
ACACAAGCACGGGCGGCGATGGCCCTGCTCGAGGGCGCCAGCCCTCCGGGCTTCATCATCGCCGACATGACGATGCCCGAAATCGACGGCGTCGATCTGGTCGGGCGCGCAGAGCGCCACGGGATCAAAGGAATGCTGATCACGGCGGCCGATCCGCGCCGCCTGAAGGCCGCCGCCGCGGCCCTGCAGTCGGCGCCGGTGATTCGCAAGCCGTTCGAAGTCGACGAGCTGATTCGCGTGGTCGCGCGTCACCGGCCCGCAAGCGACGGCGACGCCGTGCCGGTCAGCTGCAGCGCCTGACGCGAATCGCGTGGGGAGCCGCCGAGCTTTGCTCGGCGCGTACCATCGCAGGAGGGTTCGGGAACCCTTCGACGGTTCCGGAGTTAGATGCGCGGCCCATCATCGGATGGTGGCGGCGCGATCCGTCTCGCCGGGCACACCCTGCCGCGGGTTTCCCACCCGCAGCAGCTCGGCCTGCGTTTCTTCCATCGCTTCACCCAGCGACTCGAGCGCCTCATCGTCGAACATCTGCTCGACCCGCGGAAAGAGCGTCTCTTCTTCCTCTTCGACGTGGTGCGAAACCTCGTCCTCGAGCACCTTGACCTTCGCGGCGAACGTCTCGTCGGCGGGGTCGGTCCGCAGCAGGTCCGCGATCACGCGCTTGATCGCCAGGTGCTCTTCCAGCGATTCGAGCAAGATCTCCTCGGTCGACCTCTCCTTCACCGACGGATAGAAACGCTTCTCCTCGATGGCCGCGTGCACCGCGAGCGCGTCGGCGACCTTCTCGAACACGTTCCTGCGCGCCGCGCCCATCTTCGCCTTGTGCAGCTGATTGAACAGCGCCTCGACCTCACGATGCTGATGCTTGAGCAGCTCGATCGCGTTCATGCCCTCAAACTAGGCATGACGGCGCAAGGCCGTGAGGTCCGAGTCGCGGCTACCTGAGGTTTAACTTGCACACGGCCGAGCAGAGCCCGTTCGGGCCGTTGTTCACGCCGTCGTCGCACTGCTCGTAGGGCGGGTTGGTCATGCCGTCGCCGCAGTGGGCGGCCAGCTTGCACTGCGGCGAGCAGCCGCCGTAGGTGTTGTCGAGGATGCCGTCGTCGCAATCCTCCGGGCCGTTCTTGACGCCGTCGCCGCAGTGAGGCGCCAGGATGCAACCCGGCGCGCAACCGCCGTACGACCCGTCGTTGTTCACCGAGCCGTAGTCGCACTGCTCGGGCGGCGTCG
Organism: Polyangia bacterium; assembly: GCA_035607075.1. Classification (GTDB taxonomy): domain Bacteria; phylum Myxococcota_A; class Polyangia; order Fen-1088; family Fen-1088; genus JADGRB01. The sequence continues at coordinate 2,488 of DATMZL010001651.1, read as the reverse complement.
TGACGCCGTCGCCGCACACGCCCGGCTTGCGGCAGGCGGCGGTGCAGGTCGGATCGTTGGACGACGTCGGCTCGCACTCCTCGCCGAACGCATCCTGGACGATGCCGTCGCCGCAGCGCGGCCCCAGCTGGCAGTTCGGCAGCGGCATCATCGGATCGCCGCAGTTGCCGTAGGTGCCGTCGTTGGCGCCGTCGTCGCACTTCTCTTGCGGGCTCTGCACCTTGCCGTCGCCGCAGTAGCCGGCGCTCTGGCACTGGCTGGTGCAGCCGCCGTACGCGCCGTTGTTGTTGTTGGGGCCGAGGTCGCACTGCTCGCCGTACTCGGTCTGCACCTTGCTGTCACCGCAGCGCGCGGGCAGCTTGCAGCCCGGGCCGCAGCCCGACATCGCGCCGTAGGCGTCGCCGTTCGTGCCGTTGTCGCACTCCTCGCTGTCGGTGACCATGCTGTCACCACAGAACGGACCCAGCTGGCAGTCGGCCGTGCACTTGTTGTAGCCGCCGACGTTGTTCGCGGTGCCGTTGTCGCACTGCTCGGGCGGCGTCACGACGTGATCGCCGCAGACCGGGCCGCAGGCGCTGGTGCCCGCGTTGAAGCCCGACAGCGTCAGCTTGAATGACGATGACGTCGTCTGGCGTTCGGCCTGGAACACCTCCACCTCGTAGACATTGCCGTTCGTCATGCCGAAGTTCTTCGCGGCGCTGATCGTGACGGTGCCGTTCTGCGGCGTGTGGATGCCGCCGATGTCGACCGCGAGCTGCTTGTTCACGAACATCCAGACGTCGTCGTCGCCCGTGAAATCGAGCGTGTACGTCTTGGACGAATCGTAGGGGAACCAGTAGCGGATCTCGCTGGTGAAGCTGAAGTTGTGCTGCTTCGCGGGCGTCTCCGCGCCCCAGTTGGGATCGTACGGCGGCGGAATGTTGGCCGCCCGGGTCTCGAGCTGCGCGCCCGGAACGTCGTCGATCGGAAAGAATGCCGGCGTGCCGTCGAGCGCGCCGGTCTGATAGACGGCGACCCAGTTCCCGCCGCTCTGCGTGCACGAGATCTGCTTCCCGCCCGCTGCCTCCAGCGTCTGACAATCCGTCGAGCTGGCGAAGCGCGACGTGCACGGGATCGGGTTCCCCGCGGCGTCGAGCATTTCGGCGCCGACGTTGCCGCAGTAGTAGGCCATCTTCGTGATCGGCCACTGCTCGCCGTTCGGCCCCCAGCGGTTCACGTAGCCGCCCGCGCCGTTGTCGTAGAGCCTCAGCACCCGGTTGTAGGTCTTGTTGACGCCGGAGACGTCGGTGTACCACTGCGCGAACGTCGTCGCGCTCGAGATGTACGTGTAGGCGGTCGCGGAGCGGACGGGCTTACCGTTCGTGCCCAGCGTCGTGTTGACGATACCGGGGATGATCGCCATCTGACCCGTCGCGCCCGGCTCGAAGTCAGTCGGGGTGTGGTAGCTGAAGTCGCGGTAGACGGCCGGCACGTCGATGTACGGGCCGAGCGGCGGGCGGGTGCACATGAATCCGGATTCGAGCGTGCACGTCGCCGAGCAGCCGTCGCCCGCCAGGTTGTTGCCGTCGTCGCACTGCTCGCCCGACAGGACGATGCCGTCGCCGCACTTGCCCGAGCAGGAGCCAGCTGTGCCGCCTGACGGGCAGCTCGGCTCGGGCACGCAGGTCGCCGAGCAGCCGTCGAACGGCGCCGTGTTGCCGTCGTCGCACCCCTCCGACCCTTCCTTCTTGTTGTCGCCGCAGGTGGTCTTGTGGCATTCGCTCACCGGGCTGCCCGTGCACGCCCAGCCCGGATTCCAGCGGCAGGTGCTCGAGCACGCACTCTTCTCGACGGTGATCCCCGGATCGCACGGCTCGTTGCCGGTCAGGATCCCGTCGCCGCAGTCGGGGACGCAGGGCGCTTTCACCAGCGGGCAGGCGTAGCCGCGCTCGATCGTGCAGGTCGACGAGCAGCCGTCGCCGCTGTTCGCGTTGCCGTCGTCGCACTTCTCGTTGCCGGCGATGATGCCGTCGCCGCAGAGGACCTGCGGGCAGACGCACTTCATGTTGGGCACGCACACGCAACCGGCGCCCGTGACCTTGCAGTTGGCCGAGCAGCCGTCGCCGTCCGTGATGTTGCCGTCGTCGCAGACCTCGCCGAGGTTCGCCTGCACGATCCCGTCCCCGCACCGCGGCGCCTTCATGCACGGCGATCCGGGCGCCTGGCAGACCCAGCCCTGTTCGAGCTGGCAGGTCGACGAGCAGCCGTCGCTGCTGGCCATGTTGCCGTCGTCGCAGTTCTCGCCCTGCTCGACGCGCTTGTTGCCGCAGATCGAGTTCAGCACGCACGGCTTTCCTGCCATGCAGACGTAGCGGCCGTCCTGGACGGTGCAGGTCGCGTTGCAGCCATCGTTGTCGGCGGTGTTCGCGTCGTCGCAAACCTCGCCCGGGTCGATCCTGCCGTCGCCGCACTTGAAAGACCGCATGCACGTCCCCGCGGGCGGACACGT
>DATMZL010000401.1:0-2380 GCA_035607075.1 Polyangia bacterium | reverse complement strand
CGACCTACTCGAGCGATCGGACCTTCACCACGGCATGACCATGCAAGCCGAAGATCAACGGCTGGGACAGATCGCCTACGAGGCGTACTGCACCAACACCGGCGGCAAGTCGCTGGTGACAGGCGATGACCTGCCGCCCTGGGGCGAGCTCGACCTGGCGCTGCAGACGGCCTGGATCGCCGCCGCCCGCGAGGTGCGCGCCAACGCATGACTGATCCGCTCGGCCGTCCCGAGCAGCTCGTCGTCTTCGCCGAGCACCGCGCGGGCTGCACGTTTGGCCCGCCGGGCATCTTCTGGCGCCTGAACTACCCCAGTGCGGCCGGGACCCAGGTGCGGTTCTGCCGCGACAGGGACGAGGTCCAGCGCACCTGCGAGCTGCTCGAACGTGTGGCCCAGGGCCCGGTCCGCGTGGAGCGCGACGCCTGCCTGGATCCGTCCGAGTCGGCTGGCGACGCCAACACGCCCGACGTGGTCGACGCGGAATGGTGGCTCGGACTTGACGTCGCCGACGGCATGCGCGAGCTGGGGCTGCGGAGCGAGGCGGACTATGGCCGCGTCTACGCGCAGATCGAGGCGGCGGTCGTGCGCCGCGGCAACCGCGAAAGTCAGACCGGCGTGCATGTGCCAATCGTCATCAAGCGGCCAGGGGCGCGCGTGCGTGACGTTTGAGCACGCGACCTCCACGTTCACGCCGACCGAGCAGCGCGCGACGGACGGGCTGTGGGTCCACACCGGGCGCTTCATCGTCAACAAGTACCTGGAGCTCCGCTCGGGCACACAGAGCGTGGTGATCACCGTCGAGGCCTGGAACGCCATTGGCAGCGATTCCTCGGCGCTCGAGGCGCGCGTCGCGGCCCTGGAGTCTCGCGTGTCGGCGCTCGAGGCGCGGCCGGTCATCGACGCGGTGGAGGACCTGGTCTATGGCAACTGAGAAGGAAACTGGCGAATGACTAACGCGCTGTTCAACCCCGGCCGTGAGGGCTTCCTGCTCGGGGAGATCGATTGGGACACCGCGGTGATGAAAGTGGCACTGATCCGCAGTTACACCTTCAACGCCGCGCACAAGTTCGTCTCCGACGTCACCGGCGCCGGCGGCGTGCTGCATGCGACCTCCGCGGCGCTCGCGTCGAAAACCGGCACCGGCGGCACCGCCGACGCGGCCGACATTACGTTCACTGCGCCGGCGGCGAACGCGAGCGGGCACTCGCTGCTCTACTTCCAGAGCTCCGCGGTCACCGGCGGCGCCGACGTCGCGGCCTCCGCGCAGCGCGTGATCGCCTACGTCGATACGGGCACCGGCCTGCCGGTGACGCCGAACGGGGCGGACATCACCTGTGTCTTCAACGCGAGCGGGTTGTTCACGCTGTAAGTCGCCGTGACGACGCTCTTCACCGACACCTTCACGCGCGCCGACTCGACGACGATCGGCAACGGCTGGAGTGAGGTCGCGGGCAACTGGCAGATCTCGAGCAACCAGGTCTACGAGCCGACCACGAGCAGCTCGGCGGCGTACCTGCTCCAGACCAGTGGGCCAGCCACCGCGGACTACTCGGTCCAGGCAGACATCACCCAGGGCGCCCTGATCTCGCAGTTCAACGTCGGCGTCGGCGTGTTCGCGCGCTACCTGGACACCAGCAACTTCTATCTCGCCTGGATCGACCAGCAGGGCGTCAACTACGTCCTCTATCGCGTGAGCGGCGGCACGTATACGGAGATCGGGCGCTGGAGCACCAGCGCGCTGGCCGACCCGGTGACGCTGCGCCTCGAGTGCCAGGGCAGCACGATCCGCATGTTCGTGAATGGCGCGCTGCGGGTGACGGCCAGCGACTCCGCGCTCACCGCGGGCGGCCAGTTCGGCATCCGCGCCTTCAACACCTCGCAGTTCACCAACTGGCGCGCGGACAACGTCGTGGTCGCGGACTTCGGCGCGGCCGGGACGACGGTCAACCCCGGCACGATCAGCAGCGGCGAGAACGTCCGCAACCCCACCCTCACGCTTCAGGTCCTGCCGGACGTGGTCGGCAGCACGCTGAGTGTGCCGAGTCCGACGATCGCCGTCACGCTGCTGCCTGGCACCATCGCGACGGCCCAGGCGCTCTACGCCCCGAACGTGCAGCGGAGCGTGGCGCCTGGCGCCATCAGCTCAGCCGAGTCGGTCTCTTCGCCGACGGTCACCATGAGCCCGCTGCCAGGGCAGGTCATGCCCGGCACAATCCTCACGGCCGAGGCGGTGTACGCGCCGACGCTGCGGCTGAGCGTGCTGCCGGACGCCATTCCGAGCGCCGAGATGGTGTTCCAGCCGCTGTCGGTGGCACTCCCGCAGAGCGTGGGCCCGGACGCGATCGCGAGCGCCGAGCTGGTGTACGCGCCGCTGGTCACC
>DATMZL010001015.1:0-3915 GCA_035607075.1 Polyangia bacterium | reverse complement strand
GCGGCGGACGGCGCCGATCATCAGCATCGCAACGAGGCCCAGCAAGGAACCGCGCTCGGCGCTGACAGCGCAGCCGCAGCCCGAATCCGACTTACCGCCGGTGCCCGCGTCGAGCGGGCCCGCGTCGGTCGTGCCGTCGGGCGGCAGGATCACGACGTCCGCGCAGTGGTGGTAAAAGCACGGCGCGCCGTGGTTCTGCATGTACTCCGTCACCTGGAGGACGCAGTTGGCGTTGCAGGTCACGTTGGGCGGCAGCTGCACGGTGAACGACTGCGGGCCGCTGAACTGTGTGGTGTGCGGGAGCATCCCGTCGGCGATCACCGGCAACTGCGGCGGGTTCATGATCTCCTTCATCCCGCACTGGTCGGTGCCGACCGGCGTCACCGGGGGATCCGCCGGCAGACCCGCCTGCCCGGTCGTTGACAGCGCAACCCGGTAGTGCCCGGGATGAAAGACCGTCTCGTTGATCGTCACCGTTACCTGGCCGCCCTGTGAAAGCGTCGCAACCATCCCGGTGGCGGTCATCGCTTCCCCGGGGCCGGGACCGCAGGGCGCGGTCTTTTGCGGATCGCCCGCGGTGCTTTGCTCGATCCAGTTCGCCGGCGCTTGCAGGATGAAATGCGCGCGCGCCGCCGCCGGCAGGAACGTTCCCGCGGACAGCACGAACGCGAAGGCTAGGAATCGGCGCATCAACGGCCTCCTCTCGACAGAGCGCGAGTTTATCCCCTTTCAACTATCATCGCGCGATGGCGGCCGTCACGGTCCGAGACCTCGTGGTGCGTTACGACGCGACCACGGTTCTCGACCGTGTCAGCGTGTCGGTTGCGAGCGGCGAATTGTTGATGCTGCTCGGCCCGAGCGGCTGCGGGAAGACGACGCTGCTGCGTTCGATCGCAGGCTTCGTCGAACCGAGCGCCGGCTCGATTCGCTTCGACGACGATGAGGTGACGGGCCGGCCCGTGCACACGCGCGACGTCGGCATGGTGTTCCAGAGCTTCGCGCTGTGGCCGCACATGACGGTGGCCGAGAACGTCGGCTTCGGGCTGCGCGAGCGCCGCGTCCCGCCCGCCGAGATCGCCGCGCGCGTCGAGGCAGCGCTGCAATCGACGCGGATGGGCGGCACCGGCGCGCGTCCGATCGACGAGCTGTCGGGCGGCGAGCAGCAGCGCGTAGCGCTGGCGCGCGCGCTGGTGATCCGCCCGCGCTGCCTCCTGCTCGACGAACCGCTGTCGAACCTGGACGCGAAGCTGCGCCAGTCGATGCGCGAGGAGATCCGCCGGCTGTGCAAGTCGGCCGGGCTGACGACCATCTATGTCACGCACGATCAGAAGGAGGCGCTGGCGATCGCCGATCGGATCGCCGTCATGCAAAAGGGGCGCATCCTGCAGATCGGAGCGCCTGCCGAGATCTACCGGCGGCCGCAGTCGCGCGCGGTCGCGACTTTCATCGGCGAGACCAACCTCCTCGAGGCGCGCGTCACCGCCGTCGACGCGACCGCCATCCGCCTGGAGAGCGCGATCGGCGGGCTCGTGGCCGCGCCCGAACAGACCTTCACGCCTGCCGCGGGCAGCGAGGTCCTGATCTCGATCCGGCCCGAGTGCCTGCGCGCGACCGCGTCGCCCGTGGGGCCCAACGTTTTGCGCGCCGAGCTGCATGAAGACGGATCGCTGGGTGGATCGCTGTACCTGGGCGAGATCGCCGAACGAAAGCTCCGGGTCGGCGGCGCGTCGCTGACAAGCTACGAGCTGAATCCCGCCGCGGCGGCGGCGACGGCGACGGCCGTCACCTACGAGGTGGCGCCGGCGGACGTCGTCCTGCTGCCCGCCGACGGCGCCGCGGCGGCCGTATGAAACGACAGCGCCAGAGCCAGCGCCAGCGCCGGAGCAAGACGCCGCTGGCCGTGGCGGGTTTGCTGGTCGTACTGCTGCTGCCGTTCGTGGCGCGCTCGCGCAAGGTCGCCACGCCGCGCGCCACGGGCGGACACGAGAAGCTGATCATCATCACCGCGAACAACGAGTCGATCCGTTACGAATTTGGCCGCGCGTTCCGCGAGCACATGGCCCGCCAGGGACGCGACGTCGACGTCGACTGGCGCTCGCCCGGCGGCTCCGCGGAGATCGCGCGCACGCTCGCGTCGGAGTTCGCGTCGTCGTTCGAGCGCCACTGGCGCGAGGACCTTCATCGCCGCTGGACCGCCGAGATCGCCGCCGGATTCTCGCAGCCGGTTCCCGACGGCGCCACCGGCGACGTCGCGGACGCGCGGCGCGCGTTCCTCGCTTCAAGCGCCACCGCGGGCGTCGACATCGTCTTCGGCGGCGGCAGCCCGGAGTTCGTCAAGTACGCGGCCGCCGGTCGCATCGTCGACTCCGGAATCGTCCGGCGTCACCCGGAGCTGTTCGGCCCCGGCGGTATCCCCGCGGAGCTCGGCGGCGAAACCTTCTGGGACAGAGACGGGCGCTGGGTCGGCGCGTGTCTGTCCAGCTTCGGCATCTGTTACAACCGCGACGCGCTCGCGCGGCTGGGCATCACGGAGCCGCCCACATCGTGGAGCGCCGTGGCGACGCCGATCTTCCGCGGCCAGGTCGCGCTCTCCGATCCGACCAAGAGCGCCACCAGCGGCAAGGCGATCGAGATGATCGTCCAGAAGCAGATGGCCGACGCGCGCGCGCGCGCCGAAGCGGCCGGCGTCTCCGACACCGCCGCGCTGGACGACGCCACCCGGCGCGACGGGTGGCCGGAGGCGATGCGGCTGCTCCGCCGCCTGGGCGCGAACGCACGCTATTTCACCGACCAGTCGACCAAGATCCCGCTCGACGTCGCGTCGGGCGATTCGACGGTCGGCATGTGCATCGACTACTACGGCCGATTCCAGGCCGAGGCCGCGGCCGCCGCCGGCCGCCCCGGCAGCGTCGGCTTCGTCACCGCGCGCGGCGAGACATCGATCAACCCCGATCCGATCGCCCTCCTGCGCGGCGCGCCGCACCGCGAGCTGGCGATCGCCTTCATCGAGTTCGTGCTGTCCGACGACGGGCAGAAGCTGTGGAGCTTCCGCCAGGGCACGCCCGGCGGTCCCGAGCGCTACACGTTGCGCCGCCTGCCCATCGTCCCGCACCTGTACGACGCTGCGTTCGACGCCTATCGCGCCGACCCCGACGACAAACCCTACGAACAAGCGCACGAGTTCGTCTATCACCGCGCCTGGACCGGACCGCTCTACGGCGCGATCGCGTTCGTGGTGCGCGCGATGTGCGTCGATCCCGAGCGCGAGCTGCGAGACGCGTACGAAGCGCTGGCCAGGGCCGGCTTCCCGCCCGAGGCGACCGCGCTGTTCAACGACGTCTCGGCGGTCGACTACGCGACGGTGGCGGGGCCGATGCGGGCGGCGCTGCAGTCGGTCGATCCGATGGACGAGGCGCGCTGGTCGATTCGCCTGGTCTCCGGCTTTCGCGCGCAGTACCGGCGCGTCGCCGCCCTCGCGCGGGAGGGCCGATGAAGCTGCGGCGGCATGACGCGGTGACGATCGCGGCCGTCGCCGTGGTGGGCGCGCTGCTGGCCGTGCTGCTGCTCTGGCCGCTGGCGGAAGGCGTGCGCGGCGCGTTCACCGACGGCCACGGGCGGCTGACGTTCGCGTACGTCGCCACCGTGTTCCGCAATCCGATCTACCTCGAGGGGCTGCGCAACGCGCTCGCGATCGCGGTGCTCAGCACGGCCATCGCCGGGACCGTCGGCGTCGGCGCCGCGCTCGTGCTGCACCGATTCGACTTTCCCGGCCGGCGCGTGCTGGCGGCGCTGGTTCCGCTGCCGCTGCTGGTGCCGCCGTTCGTGGGCGCGGTCGGGATGAAGTATCTGCTCGGGCGCGCCGGCGCGTTGAATGCTCTGCTCGAACGGATCGGGATCGGCGATCCGCACGCGCCG
>DATMZL010001103.1:0-2443 GCA_035607075.1 Polyangia bacterium | reverse complement strand
AGCATCGCCGAGCTGACCCAGCAAGCGGCGCACGCGACGGTCAGCTTCAGCATCGGCGGCGCCGAGGGGTACGACGGATCGACGCCCGAGCACGTGTTCGATCCGGCGAAGGGCCACTGGGGCGCGTTGCAGCTCGCGGCCCGCGTCGGCTGGCTGGGAATCGACGACGACACGTTCCCGACCTTCGCCAACCCGGTCACGAGCGCGCGCTCCGCGAAGGCGTTTGCGGGCGGCGTCGCGTGGGTTCCGAGGCGCAGCGTTCACCTCGCGTTCAACTTCGAGGAGACGGTGTTCGAGGGTGGGGCGGGGACCGCGGCGATGGGGATGAACCCGGCTGTGATCGCGAACCGGCCCACCGAATACCTCCTCCTCGGTCGCGTCCAGGTGAACTTCTAGCGAACGGAGAGCGCCATGAAATCAAAACGAACAGTCATCGGGTTGGCGGCGCTGGCCCTGGGGTTGTCGGCGGCGGGCGTCGCGCGCGCGGGCGAGGTCACCCTGCTGAACGTCTCGTACGATCCGACGCGCGAGCTGTGGCGGGACATCAACGCCAACTTCGCGACGCGCTACGCGAAGGAGCAGGGGGTCAAGGTCAACATCAAGCAGTCGCACGGCGGATCGAGCACGCAGGCGCGCTCCGTCATCGACGGCCTCGACGCGGACGTCACGACCCTCGCGTCGTTTCTTGACACCGACGCCATCCGCAAGAAGGGGCTGATCAACGCGGGGTGGGTCGATCGGTTGCCGAACAAGTCGCGTCCGTACCTGTCGACGATCGTCTTCGTCGTGCGCAAAGGAAACCCGAAGGCGATCAAGGACTGGCCGGATCTCGTGAAGCCCGGGATCGCGATCGTGACGCCGAATCCGAAGACGTCGGGTAACGGCTACATCAGCTTCTTTGCCGCGTGGGGCTCGGTGATCCTGCGGGGCGGCTCGCGGCAGCAGGCGATCGACTACGTGACGAAGCTGTACCAGCAGGTGCCGGTCCTGGACTCCGGCGCGCGCGGCGCGACAACGACGTTCGTCCAGAAGAAGATCGGCGACGTGCACCTGGCCTGGGAGAACGAGGCCTACCTCGAGGTGCGCGAGGCGAAGGGCGCGCTGGAGGTCGTCGTCCCGCCGATCAGCATCCTCGCCGAACCGCAGGTCGCCGTGGTCGACGCCAACGTCGACAAGAAGAAGACGCGCGCGGTGGCCGAGGCGTACCTGAAGTACACGTACACCGACGAGGCGCAGGAGATCTTCGCCAAGCACTTCTACCGGCCCAGCAACGACGCGATCCTCAAGAAGCATCAGGACATCTTCAAGCCGGGCCTGAAGCTGTTCCCGATCACCGACATCGCGAAGGACTGGCCCGACGCGCACAAGCAACTTATCGGCGACGGCAGCGTCTTCGACGCCATCTACAAGCCGCGCTGACGCTTCGTCGAGGACGACGCCATGTCCACCCTGAACCGGCGCGTGCTTCCCGGATTCTCCCTGACGCTGGGGTACACGGTCTTCTACCTCAGCGTGCTGGTGCTGATTCCGATCATCGCCTGCTTCATCAAGGCGGGCTCGCTCTCGTTCCATGACTTCTGGCATGCGGTCTGGACGGAGCGCGCGCGCGCCGCGTATCGACTGACGTTCGGGGCGGCGGCGATCGCGGCTGTGATCAACCTGATCCTGGGGCTGCTGCTCGGCTGGGTGCTGGTCCGCTACAAGTTTCCGGGCAAGCGCATCATCGATTCGCTCGTCGACCTGCCGCTGGCGCTGCCGACCGCTGTCGGCGGCCTGGTCTATTCCAGCCTTTACGTCGAGCAGGGGTGGCTGGGGCGGTTCCTCGTTCCGATCGGGATCCAGGGCGCGTACACCCGCTTCGGCATCGTGCTGGTGCTGGTGTTCGTGGGCTTGCCGTTCGTGGTCCGCACGGTGCAGCCGGTTCTGGAGGATCTCGATCCCGAGTTCGAAGAGGCGGGCGCGTCGCTCGGCGGGACGCGCTGGCAGACGTTCGTGAACGTCATCCTGCCGACGCTGCGGCCGGCCCTGATCACCGGCTTCGCGCTCGCGTTCGCGCGCGGGATCGGCGAGTACGGCTCGGTCGTCTTCGTCTCCGGCAACATGCCCTACAAGACGGAGATCGCTCCGATCCTGATCGTGGCGCGCCTGGAAGAGTTCGCATACAGCGAGGCGACGGCGATCGCCGTCGTGCTGCTGGTCATTTCATTCGCCATGCTGGTGGTCATCAACCTGCTCGAACGCGCGAGCCTTCGCCATGAGCGCTGAAGCGACGTTCAAGAATCCGCGTGTCGATCCGACCTGGGTGCGCTGGAGCCTGACAGCGGCCGCCGTCCTGGTCGTCGGCGTGCTGGTCGTCGTCCCGGTCGTCAACATCTTCTACGAAGCTCTCAAGGAAGGCGTCCGCGTCTACTGGGACAACCTGTTCGCGGATCCCGACACGCGG
>DATMZL010000419.1:0-3382 GCA_035607075.1 Polyangia bacterium | reverse complement strand
CTGCGATCCCCACCGCGACGGTGACCAGGAGCATGACGCGCGGCCAGAAACGCGAGCGCGACGGCGCCACGTTGCGCGCGCGAGGCGTCGGTTTCCGTCGTGGCTCAGCGCGTTCGCCGCTGAGGGCCGCGGCGGGGAGCCGAGCAACGACGTCCTCCAGTGCCACCGCGAACTCATACGCGTCCTTGAACCGCTCCGCCGGCTTCTTCGCCATCGCCTGCGCGACCACCGCTTGAAACAACGGCGCGTGCGCACGCCGGGGCCGCACCTGCGCCAGCGATGGAACAGGCGCCGTGAGGTGCGCCGCCAAGTAGCCCTCGGGGGATTCGGCAACGAACGGACGCCGGCCGGCGAGAAGCTCGAACAACATGAGGCCGGCCGCGTACACATCGGTCGTCTCGTCCGTCGGCGCGCCCTTCAGCTGTTCGGGGGACATGTACGCAGGCGTTCCGATCCTGACCCCGGCGCGCGTCAGCTCGGCTGGGGCCCCGACAAACTTCGCCATTCCGAAGTCCAGAAGCCTCACGTGGTCGGCCTGGTCCGGCAGCTCCTGCAGGAACACGTTGTTGGGTTTCAGATCGTGGTGGACGACTCCCTTGATGTGAGAGAAGGCGAGCACGCGCAACGTCTGGCGGGCGATCTCCAGCGCTCGCCAGAGCGGCAGCGGTCCTTCCTTGATCAGAGCCGCCAGCGTCTGGCCCTCCAACAACTCCATCACCAGGAACGGGACGCCGTCGTCGACTCCGAAGTCCGTGACCGGAACGACGTTGGGATGGGCCAGCACGGACAACGCGATCGCCTCCCGCTGGAAACGGCGGCGCCACTCCGTGCTGGAAGCCGTGTGCTGGTGGAGCACCTTGATCGCGACAAATCGGCCGAGGTGGATCTGCCGACCCCGGTAGACAACCCCCGCGCCGCCCGCGCCGAGGCGCTCCAGCACCTCGTAGCGTCCGTCCAACTTCCGCCCGATGAGCGGATCGGCGGAATTGAACGGATCTCCGGCCACGAGCCACGACTATATAGGCCCTGCCGTCGTTAGATCGCGTAGAAGTCTTCCGGGATCGTCTCCGTCGGGCGCCAGTCGATCTGGCCGGCCTCGGCGCCTTTGTACTGGATGAGCGTCTCGGCGCAGAGCTCGTTGTTGTCGCGGGGGCCTTTCCCGTTCGCGGCGCGCATCCACGCCAGCGCTTGTGGCAGCGGCACCTGGCCGGCGCGCGCCAGGCCGACCACCAGCACCATCAGGTGTTTGCAGGTGCTGCCCTGGATGCCCATGCACTCGGAGAGCTCGGGCGTCGAGCAGCCGTAGGCCCCGTCGGCGGTGAGCCAGCTGGCGTAGACGCTGCCCGAGCCGCTCTGGCTGCGCACGACGCCCACGAGCTGCTGGTCGTCGACGCGGGCGAAAAGTTTGAAGCGATCGGCGCGCAACATGGCGAGCGCGCGTCCGAGTTTGCCTTCGTTGACGTGGCCATAGAGCTGGCTGATGAAGCCGGCGAAGTCGAGCGCGCCGCCTTCCGTCGGTCTGTCCACCCGCACCAGCTCGAGGAACGCGCTCTCGTCGATCTTCGCGATGGCGGCGCCTTCGTCGTTGAGCTTATCGGCGCGGTTCTGCAGCGCCACCTTCGAGGGGCCGCGCCGGTTGCCGATCACCAGGTAGTCGAGCGCGGCGTCCACGTCGCTGGCGACGACGGCGCCGGTGCCTTCGACCATCCGCGCCAGCAGGCCGTCTTCGAGGCCGGAGGGGCTGCAGTCGAAGCCGCCGGCGAACGCGAACCGCTTGCCGCGGAGGTCGATCCGCACCAGCTCGCGGTACTCGGCTTCGTCGAGGATCTGGAGCCGAGCCGTCTTGCCGCCTTTCTGCGCGAGGCGCTCGGCCCGCTTCTTGGCCTCGGCGCGGCCGCTCCCGCGGCGATCGCCGAACACCACGCGATCGACCTTCTCGTCGATGGTGTCGCTGACCTCGGCGCCGAAGCGCCGCGCCACGGTCGCCGGATCGCCGCCGTGGTACGAGGGCCAGATCGCGAACTTTCCGAAGAACGCGAACCGCAGGCCGGTGAACGGCTTCTTCGACGACGGTTCCGTCTTTGTCTTGGAGGTCTTCTTCGCGGTGGCCACGTATCGCGAGATCTTACGCCACGGGCCGCGCCGGCAGAATCATTCGCTTACTGGCAGTTCGTCGGTCGCGTGCAATGTCCGTCGCAGAACACCTGTCCTTGAGGACAACTGCGGATGCAGGTTCCCAGGTTGCAGGTCGTGCCGGAGGCGCAAAATCCACAACTGAGCTGTCGCCCGCAGCCGTCGCTGGCGGTGCCGCAAACCTTCGTGCCGCACACCTCCGCGGCGGTGCAGCAACTGCTGCCGCAGGTCACCCAGGCCCCGCAACCGTCGTAGGCGCTGCCGCAGGCTCTGCCTCCGCACGCCTGGGCCGGACTCAGGGCTGCGCAGACCTTCCACGTGGCGACCGATATCGGCTGGTCGGCAACCGCTATTGGTGCAACGCTGCTCGGCAAGACAGAGCCGCCCGACACCGGAATCGAGAAGAGCGCCCCTTGTGCAGCGTCCGCTGCGTACAGAAACGGAAACTGTGGGTCGGTGGCGAGCGCAACCGCATTACCGACGACCGGTGAGGAGGCGAGAACCGTGTGGGGCTGCGTGGAGGTCGGCGCACCGACACTCACGATGCCGCCGTGTGCGGCGACGAACACGACGCTGCCGTCCGGCCACGCGGCCATCGCACGGGGGTCGGGCCCCACCGGGAGATCATCGAGCGTGGCGGTTATCGGGAAAGTATCGACGAACGTGAGGTTGCCCGTGGCTTGATCGATCCGGTACGCGCGCAGCACCTCGGGGGTCCGGAAGAGCTCGTAGAGCACGTCACCCGCGACCAGTAGCGGAACGAGCGGAACCGGCTTGGACGACGAGGGCCCGCAGGTCGGCGTTCCGAGCATCCCGCCCGTTTGCACGGGGAATTTGCAGAGGTTCCGTCCGTGGGAATACACCATGGGGGCCACGGCTGCGACGGACAGCGGTACGGAGGGCGTGGCGTTCGGGGCCACGGGGGCCATCACCGGGGCCGAGAAGTTGCCGCCCCAGTCGAGCGCCACGGAGCTCACGTCGTTCTGCGTGCTGCTCGAGACGTAGACGACCGCATCCCCGAGCGCCATGTCGGGAACGCTCGGCACCGCGACGGTGCTCTGGAGTGCGAGGCCGCAGGCCGAGTTGATGTCGAACGACAGCAGCGTCGTAGGCGTCAACGCAAGCAGGGTGTGGGCACGCACGAGCATCTTTTGCGCGCCACCCTGTGGGACGGACGTCGGGTTGCCGGCCGGAGACAGCGTGCCCTGGGTCGAGAGGAACGCGTCGATGCGTCCTGCCGGCGCGCCCA
>DATMZL010000426.1:0-3409 GCA_035607075.1 Polyangia bacterium | reverse complement strand
CCAACCCCGCGCGCGCGGCCGCCGGTCCGCCGCCCCAGCCCGACGCCGCGCAGATCGCGCTCGGGCTGCGCAAGCTCGGCGTCGTCGGCAGCGTCCTCTACATCGCCGCCCATTCGGACGACGAGAACACCGCACTGCTCTCCTATCTCGCGAACGGCGCGCTCGTCCGCACTGCGTACCTGTCGATCACGCGCGGCGACGGCGGCCAGAACCTCGTCGGGTCCGAGCAAGGACCCGCGCTCGGCCTCATCCGTACGCAGGAGCTGCTGGCGGCCCGCCGACGCGACGGCGCCGAGCAATTCTTCACACGCGCGCGCGACTTCGGCTTCTCGAAGAGCCCCGACGAGACGCTGCGCCTCTGGGGCAAGGACGTCGTGCTCGCCGACGTGGTCGCGGTCATCCGCCGCTTCCGGCCCGACGTGATCATCACGCGCTTCTCGCCCGGGCCGGCCGACACGCACGGGCACCACACCGCCTCGGCGATGCTGGCGCTGGAGGCGTTCACGGCGGCGGCCGACCCGCACTTTCACCCCGAGCAGCTGACCGGCGACGTGACGCCGTGGCAGGCGCGCCGCATCTTCTGGAACCGATCGTCGTGGGCGATCAAGCCCGGCGACGATCTCGCGGGCGACATCAAGCTGGACGTCGGCGGCTACAACGCCCTTCTCGGCGCGTCGTACGGCGAGATCGCCGCCGAGAGCCGCAGCATGCACAAGAGCCAGGGCTTCGGCATCGCCCGCTCGCGTGCGCCCAACATCGAGTACTTTCGCCCACTCGCCGGCACGCCGCCGCCCGCCGGCGCGAGCAAGGCGAAGAGCGCCGCCGGGATCTTCGACGGCGTCGAGCTCGGGTGGAAGCGGTTCCCGGCGGCGGCGAAGGTCGGCCCGCTGATCGCGCACGCGGTCGCGGCGTTCGATCCGGCCGCGCCGCAGGCGTCGATTAAAGCGCTGGCCGCGATCGACGCCGCGCTGGACAGGGTGCCCGATCCGGGCTGGCGCGCGGAGAAGAAGCGGCAGGTGCGCGATCTCGTGCTCGCGTGCGCAGGCGTGTTCGCCGAAGCGACAGCGCCTGCGTTCCGCGCTGCGCCGGGCGACAGCCTCGAGATCACCGCGACGGCGGTCGTGCGCGCGCCCGTCGCCGTCAACCTGGAGGAGGTGCGCTTCCCGTTCGAGGGCGGCGCGCTGGCCGTGGGCGGCGCCCTCGAAGCGCCGACCGGCACCAGCGCCGCGAAAGCATTCGAGGCGAAGCGACAGGTACACCTGCCGGCGGATCTGCCGCCGTCGACACCGTACTGGCTGGAGACGCCGCCCGGCGCGGGCACCTATCACACGCCCGATCCGGCGCTCGTTGGCGTGCCCGAGCGGGCGTCGCCGCTGGCGCTCGACTTCACGTTCTCGCTCGCGGGCCGGCGCTACACCGTGCGGCGCGAGGTCGACTACAAATGGACCGACCCGGTGATGGGCGAGCGCTACCGCCCGGTCGAGGTGACGCCCGCCGTATCGGTGCGACCCGCGACGAACGTTCTCTTGTTCCCGGGCAGCGGCGCGAAGGCGCTGGGCGTGCGACTGACCGCGGGCGCGGCGTCGCCCCAGGGCGTCGTCCGCGTCGAGGTGCCGTCGGGCTGGTCGGTCGAGCCGGCTTCGCAGCCATTCACGCTCGGCGCGCCGGGCAGCGAGGCACGCGTCGCGTTCCAGGTTCGTCCCGCGGCGGCGGCAAGCCGCGCGCCCGGCGCGAAGCCGGGCGTGCTGCGCGTGATCGCGGAGACCGGCGGCCGGCGCCTCGCGCACGGCGTCGTCCGCATCGAGCACCCGCACATCCCGATCCAGACGTTCCTGGTCGACGCCGACGTGCAGCTGGTGCCGGTCGACCTCGCGACCGGCGGCGTCGCGCGGATCGGCTACGTCCCCGGCCCGGGCGACGAGGTTCCCGCCGCCCTGCGCGGCGCCGGCTACGACGTCACGCTGCTCGCCGACGAGGCTATCGCCGCGGGCGCCGGCGCGCTCGCGCGCTTCGACGCGATCGTGATCGGCGTGCGCGCCTTCAACACGAGCGAGCGCCTGCGCGCCGCCCACGCCGCGCTGATGGCGTACGTCGAGGCGGGTGGCACGCTGGTCGTCCAGTACAACACCAACAACCGTCTGGCGCCGCTGACCACGCCGCTCGGCCCGTGGCCCTTCGACATCGGCCAGAAGCGCGTCACCGACGAGACGGCCGCGATCGCCCTGCTGTCGCCGCGGCACCCGGCGCTGACGACGCCCAACGCGCTCGGCCCGCGCGACTTCGAAGGCTGGGTCCAGGAGCGCGGCCTCTACTTCGCCGACAAGTGGGACCCGCACTACGAGACGCCGATCGCCATGAACGATCCCGGCGAAGCGCCGCTCGCCGGCAGCCTGCTGTGGGCGCGCCACGGCAAAGGGACGTTCGTCTACACGGGGCTCGCCTTCTTCCGGCAGCTGCCTGCCGGCGTCCCCGGCGCGTACCGCTGGTTCGCCAACCTGCTCGCGGCCGGGCGCGCGGGCCCCGTGGCGCATGGCCGCTGAGGACGATCGCACGCGCGCCGAGATGGACGCCGCGCCGCCGTTCCTGACCTGGCGCGCGATCTACGCCATCGTGCTCGGCGCGCTCGCGGTCGAGATCGCGGCCGGCATCGCGATCGCGTCGCTGCTTTCATGAGCGCACTCGACTGGATCGTCCTCGCCGCCACGCTGGGCGCGATCGTCGGTTACGGGCTGTGGCGGACGCGCGGGCCGACCGACGCGGCCGCCTACCTGCATGGCGGCTATCGCGATCGCTGGCTGACGATCGGCCTCGCCGTGATGGCGACGCAGGCGTCGGCGATCACGTTCCTGTCGATGCCCGGCCAGGCGTACGAGGACGGGATGCGCTTCGTGCAGTTCTACTTCGGGCTGCCGATCGCGATGGTGGTGCTGTCGGTCGCGTTCATCCCGCGCTTCTACCGGCTGCGCGTCCAGACCGCCTACGAGCTCCTCGAGAACCGGTTCGACCTCAAGACCCGCCAGCTCGCGGCGTTCCTTTTCCTGCTGCAGCGCGGGCTGTCGGCCGGGATCACGATCTATGCGCCCGCGATCGTCCTGTCGCGCGTGCTCGGCTGGTCGTTGAACGGAACGTCGGTGATCATCGGCGGGCTGGTCATCCTGTACACGGTCGCGGGCGGCACGCGCGCGGTCAGCCAGACGCAGAAGCACCAGATGGTCGTGATGCTGGGCGGGATGGTGGTCGCGTTCGTCGTGATCGTCCGCCGGCTGCCGCCCGATCTGTCGTTCGGCCACGCGGTGTCGCTGGCGGGCGCGCTCGGCAAGATGAACGTCGTCGATCTTTCGCCCAGCCTCGGCAACCGCTACACGCTCTGGTCGGGCCTCGCGGGCGGCTGCTTCCTGGCGATGTCGTA
>DATMZL010000434.1:0-3635 GCA_035607075.1 Polyangia bacterium | reverse complement strand
GGACCTCAAGCCCGACGACTACGAGACCCGCGTGTCGCTCGGCAAGATCTACAGCAAGAAGGGCGACTACAAGCACGCCATGGAGCACCTGGTGAAGGCGACCGAGCTGAAGCCGGCCGACGTCGACGCCTGGAACAGCCTGGGCATCGCCCGCTCGAAGACCGACGACAAGGAGGGCGCGATCGTCGCGTTCGAGAAGGCGATCTCGCTCAAGCCCGACGATGCCGAGCTGCACTTCGGCCTCGCCACCGTCTACCGCCGGCAGCGCAACACCGACAAGGCCATCGCCGAGTATCAGGTCGCCGTGCAGAAGAATCCGCGGCTCGCCAAGGCCTACTACGACCTCGGCCTGCTTTACTCGCAGGACAAGAAGAACGCGGAAGCGCGCGACGCGTTCGAGAAGTACCTGAAGTACGGCACCAACGAGGACGCGGCCTCGCGCAAGGACGCCGAGGAACGCCTCAAGACCTTCAAGAAGTAACGAGTCCAGATCGGCCGACAAGCCGGACCGCTGGCAAGGAGGGCCGAGAACCGGACCGGAATGTACTCATGTACTTGAGGACCGGAAGCGCAGGCCCGACGCAGCCAGCGGTTCGGATCGTCGGCCGCGTGGGTTCGGGAGCCGACGTTAGAACTTCACGCCCAGCTGGACGCGGAGGATCTGCGCGACCGACGCGTCCTCGGCGGGCGTCCACAACCCCGACGGGCGGTTGAGCGCGCCCAGCGGCCACAGCACGCCCCACGTCAACCCCGCGTAGAAGCCCTCGGCGGTGTTGCGGTAGCCGGCGCCGACGTCCATCTCGAGGCCGTAGATCAGATCGTTGCCGGGCGTCGACACGGGGATCTGCGCCATGCTGTAGATGACGCTGCCGTTCAGGCCGAGCGCGCGCGTGCGGCCAAGGTCGAACCAGTAAGCGGTCTGCGGCTTGATGTAGATCGCGTTGGTGACCGTCCCGAGGATGTGCCGGAACAGGATCTCGTCGACGTGATAGTCCGGCGAGAAGTGGAAGTCCTTGATGTAGTTGTCGCCCGTCGGCTGCTGCACGAAGCGCCACCGGTAATTCAGGTACTGCCCCGGCGCCTCGGCCTGGTCGCCGGTGGCGCCGCCGGTCTCGAGGCCGACGAACAGCGCATCCCGATAAAGGCGAAGCTCACCAGCCGCCACCCACCCCAGCTGCCGCAGCGTGACCGGATCGTTCGGGTTCGCCACCAGCGTCTGTGCGTGCTCGATGTGGCCGAAGATGCCGATGCCCTCGAACTCCAGCGTCAGGGCTTTGTAGTGCAGCTTCAACCAGAGGTCGGGCGTCACCGACCAGGCGTTGTAGGGCCGCACGCCGCCTACCTCGCTCGGCGTTTGCGGCTGCGGCCCATTCGGGTTGTTGTTCTGCGTCGTCGCCGTGTTGTTCGCCGGGACGATGATGTCGCCCTGGTTGCGATAGACGACCTGCACGCCGTAGTTGACCACGATGTCGCCGCGGTCGACGCGCTCGCGCAACGTGACCGGACTGTCGATTCGCGTGATCGCGCCCATCAGCTGCAGCACGTCGTCGTTCTGCGAAAGGTCGTAGGGGTAGCCAGCCGGATCGTTGCGCCCCAGCGACAGTTGCTGCGTCGTCGGCCCTTGGGCGCCGAGATCCCAGGCGGCCGCGATCTGATGACCGTAGACCGTCGTCACGCCCATCACGCGATCGACGGTCGTGCCGACGTCGCAGTCGGCGCAGGCGCCCTGGTTGTAGAAGATGCCGCGCCCCCAATGCCAGGGCATGCGGCCGAAGCGAATCGATCCGAACTCGGTGTCGATCTCCGCCCAGGCGCGCTTGGCGCGGATGCTGGACATGAAACCGTTCTGGCCGATTTCGGGCGGATCCTGGTTGTTCGACAGGAAGTTCGCCGGCGCGACGCCCGGCTGATCCAGCGGCATGCCCGTCGACGGGGGACGGTTGTAGCCCTCGATGCCCGCCAGCGAGTCCGGCGTCGATCCCATGATCGTGTTGTCGAGGACGTCGATCTGGGCGTAGACGCGCACCTGATCGGTCACGTTCAGCGTCGGCTCCAGACGGAAGCGCATGTTCGCGCCGCCGATGTTCTTGGAGCCGCAGTTAGACGGAATGTTCATTACGACCGGCGTGTCGCTGGGGCGCGGGCAATCGAGCGGCACGGGGAACGGCGGAAGCCCGTAATTGATACCGGACACGCCGCTGGCCACGTTGCTGTAGCCCTGGCCCAGGAAGAACTGGTGCATGAAGTCGCTGCGCAGGCGCAGGTAGCCGTCCAGCTCGAAGATCTGCATGCGCTTGCGGCCCTGCTCGGCGTAACCGCTCAGCGGCTCGAGGTCGCTGGGGCGGTTTTCTTCCTCGGGCGCTTCCTCGGCGGGGCCCTCTTCTTTTTCCTGGCCCGAGCCGGGCGGCGGCGGCGGTTGCATGCCGCCCGGTCCGCCGAAACCGCCGGGCGCCATCTGCGCGAACGCGGGCGGCGCGGCGGCCAGCGCTGCGGCGGCGGCGAGCGCTTGCAAGAAATTGCGCGTGGCGAGCCGGGATCCGTTCACGCGGCTGACCCGGTGTGGGAGGGGGCCGATTCGCACAGCTCGAACAGCACGCCGCCTGTCGCGGCGGGGTGCAGGAAGGCGACCAGGTGGCCGCGCGCGCCCGGGCGCGGCGACTCGTCGATGAGCCGAACGCCCGCGGCCTTCAGCGTGGCGAGCGCGCCGCCCAGATCCTCGACCTCGAAGCAGACGTGGTGCAGCCCGGGGCCGCGACGGGCGAGGAACCTCTCGAGCGCGGCGTTGCCGGCGGGCGCGCAGATCTCGACGGCGGCGCCGTCGTCGGACGGATCGCCCGCGTGCAGGAACGCCACATCGGTCTTCTGGTCGGCGACCGTCTCGCGCGCGCCCGCGGACAGGCCGAACAGCGCGGAGAGGCTGCCGGCGGTCGCGTCACGATCCGCGACGGCGAGCGCGACGTGATCGATTCTCTTGACCTTGATCATTGGGGAACGTGGGACCGTGGGGCGAAGCGGGCGGCAACTTACCTGGAACCCGACGCGGACTCCAGATGATTGAGAACTATCCAGCTTGGAACCCTGAGAGGGTTCCAACCCTCCCGCGACGGCTCGGTCAGGCAAAGCCCGACCGAGCCCACGCGATTTGATGTGGGCTTCGACCGGTGGCAGGCTGTCCGGGTTGCCCCCGCAGGGGTACCAAGGGGACGAGGGAATGACCGCTCTCGCACGGCTCGCTGGGCAGCTTCTTTCCGTCGGATTCGACGGGCAGACCGCAGATGGGGACCTGCGCGCGCGCATCGCCGCGTCCGAGGTCGGGGGTGTGATGCTGTTTCGCCCGAACATCGCCACACCCGGCCAGCTCGCGACGCTGGTGGCGGACCTGCGCGGCGCGGCCCCCGGCGATAGCCCGCTGCTGGTGTCGATCGATCAGGAGGGGGGCCTGGTCCAGCGGCTGCGGGCGCCCGCGACGGTTTGGCCACCGATGCTGTCGGTCGGCGGGGCGGGCGACCTCGCGCGCACGACGGCTGTCGGCCGCGCGCTGGGCGAGGAGCTGGCCGCGGTCGGCGTGGGCTGGAACTTCGCGCCGGTGCTGGACGTGCACACCAACCCCGACAATCCCGTGATCGGGAACCGCG
>DATMZL010000760.1:0-2527 GCA_035607075.1 Polyangia bacterium | reverse complement strand
TGGAGGGAGCTGCGATGCGCTTGTCTGACATCGCCGCGATGGTCGCTGCATGCGCCGTCGTTCTCGCGCCCGCGCGCGCCGAGGGCCATTTCGTTCTGAAGGCGCCGGCGAGCTGGGCGGCGCAGGACAGCCAGGGCAATCCGCAGAAGACGTCGCCGTGCGGCCAGGCCGATCCCCAGATCGCCGCCGTGGCCACCAACGCCGTCACGTCATTTCACCCGGGTGAGACCATCACCATCACGGTCGACGAGGTCACCTACCACCCGGGGCACTACCGGGTCGTGTTGTCGACGACGGGGCCGGACGGACTGCCCGCCGATCCGGCGACGACGACGCCGGGCACGTGCCAGGAGCTTCCGATCCAGGATCCGCCCGTCTATCCGGTGCTGGCCGACGGCGTGCTGCCACACACCGATCCGTTCGTCGGGCCGCAGTCGTTTCAGGTCACGCTGCCCGGCGACGTCACGTGCGCGAATTGCACGTTGCAGGTCCTCGAGTTCATGCAGGCCGACGTGGGCGGCAGCGGAAACTGCTTCTATCACCACTGCGCGAACATCTCGATCGCCGCCGGCGGGGGCGGCGCGAGCGGATCGGGAGGCGCCGGCGGAGCGGGCGGCACCGGCGGGGGCGCGAGCGGATGCGCGATCGGCGGCGCGCGGACGTCGTTTGCGCCGCTGCTCGTGTTGTTGATCGCTGCGGGACTTCGCAGGCGGCGCGCGCTGCTGATCGTGCCGCTTGTCGCGGTCCTCGGCAGCGGCTGCAGCAGCGACGATCGCGCGCCCGGCGCGGCGTCCGCGGTTTCGCCGGGAGACGTCGAGCGCACCTGGCTCCAGCGCTTGGGAACCGGCTCCGGGCAGACTGCGGTCGCGTGCGGTCGCGGCGCGGCCGATCCGATCGCGCGCACGCTCTGCGCGTCGCCCGCGCCGCGAGTCGGCGGACTGAGGGACCTTTACCGCGCGCTCGCGCTCGCTCCCGACAACAACGGCCTCGCGGCCGTCACGACGCACTCGTTGGGGCTCTCGGCGCGAACGGTGACCGCGCTGAACCCGCGCGTCGTCGTGTTCCCCCACTATTCGCCGCTCGACACGAACGCGATCGCCGCGGCGGCGTTCTCGCGCGGTGAGCCGTTCGTCGAGCTGAGCGGGTTCGATCCCGCCGCCGGCGACTTCAACTTCTATTTGCTGGCGTTCGAACCCGCGTGCGGTACCGCCTGTACGCCCGCAGACCTGCTGACGGAACGGCTCGAATCGGGGTGGACCGGATGGACGCTCTACGGCGAGCGCGATCTGGAGGACACGCCGCTCGACTGCACGTCGTGCCACCGTCCCGACGGCGCGAACGGGCGGCTGCTCATGCGGCAGATCGATGGCCCATGGATGCACTGGGGTGACTTTCGTGGTGTCACGGCGACGGACGTGTGCACCGATGCGTCCGGCACGACGATGCCGGTCGACGGATCGATCGTCGCCGACGGGGCCGATCTCCTTCGCCGAGTCGATGGACCCGAGGGCCGGCACGGCGGCGTCGCGGTGCCCAACCTCGTCGCCGCGACAAGCGGCTACGATCTGTCGTCGCTCCTCATCTACGCCGCCGGGTGGGCCGCTGGGATGGGCGACGTCCCTTGTCGCGCACCCGACTGCGCGTTCTCGGAGCCGCATCCGTTTCCGTCGCAGGATGTCCTGTGCGATCGGTTGCGCGACGGAGATGCCAGCCGCGCGGGCGGCGCGTGGGATCGCTATCGCTCGAACGTTCGGCCAGGCGGTTTCCCCGTGCCTCACTTCGATCCCGACATCGTCGATGCCGCGCTGCGGGCGACGGTCGCGGCCGACTTCGCGGCGTTCGTCGCGGCGCCGCCGCCGGCGGGGCAGGGCGGCGACGCGTTCACGAAGCTGTCGGGCCTGGTCGCGCCTGTCGCGGCGCGCGCGATAGGTTTCCTTCCCGCCGAGACAGAATCAGCCGACGTCATGCTGCGAAGCATGTGCGCCCGCTGTCACAACGACAGGACAGACAGCCGCCTTGCGCGCGGCCGATTCGACGCCACCGCGCTCGATCGCCTCGACGCCGCCGGCGCAGCCGAGGTCCTGCGCCGCATCTCGTTGCCGCGGACGTCGCCCGATCGGATGCCGCCGCTTCGCGCCGGCGAGCTGCCGGACTGGGCGATCGCTAGCGTTGCCGAGTTCCTCCAGACAAGATAGCGGCCGGCGGCGCCGGTATGGAAATCCCCGAAATCGATCTCGATCTCTCGTTGCCGCCCGCCGAGCGCTGGGCCGGCCTCGTGCCGTATACCGAGAGCGCGCGCCGTCTCATCGACTGCTACCTGCGCGACCTGGGCCAGCTCGGTGACTTCGGCCCGCTGATCGAGACGTACGCGGACGCGTTCGTGAAGGCCGAGCACCGCGCGGAGATCGCGGCGATCGCCCGTCTGATCGGGAAGCGCGAGACCGACGTTCTGCTGAGCAACCTTTACTACGAGGCCTTCCGGCAGCTGATCGGCTGCACGGCGTTCGCGTGCGACGGCCCCGATGGT
>DATMZL010001708.1:0-4509 GCA_035607075.1 Polyangia bacterium | reverse complement strand
CACGGCCGTCTTGCCCGGCCCGAGGGCGTGCCAGGCGGACGACAGGCGCTCGGCGGTCTTCGGATCGATCTCGGTCGGCGCGACGAGCAAGCCACTCGGGCGGCCGCCCTTGCTGAAGAACTCCGACGACGAGTTCTGAATCAGGTTCGCCTCGAGCGCGGCGCCGCCGCAGGCATAGAGCGGTGACAGGCCGACCAGCGGATGAAAGGCGCAGTTCCACCGATCGTGGATGATCTCGCGCGCGGGGACCGCGAGTTCGTCGCCAATCCCGGCCAGGTCGGACGCCGCGAGCTGGTAGTACACGGCGCCGTCTGGGGCCACGAGCGGCGTCACCTTCGCCGGATCGAGCACATACAGCGCGATGACGACGCCGCGCGCGTCGCGATCCTTCAGGACGTAGGTATTCCCCCAGAGCAGTTTGCTGAGCATCCACGACTCGAGAAACTGCCCGACGGTTTGATACCGGTTCGGTTTTCGGAGCACCGGACTAAACGCCGGCGAGCTCGTCTCCGACCAGATCCCGAATGGGTCGACGGCGACGAGCCGCAGCGGCGTTTTCGAGATGTCGCCCGCGATGAGCGAGACGCACCGAAACACCGTCGGATTACTGAGGGCCGTGTCGAGCGTGACCTGTTCGGCGTTCTGTTGCCAGGCGCCGGTGTACGGTTCGCGGACCACAGGCATCCAGGCGCCATTGCCGGCCGGCCGCGCCGGCGCCAGCATGCCTGCCAGGCGCGACCGTACCGTAGCGAGGACGCCCACGGGTTACTCGCCCGGGGCGGATTGCAGCACGCCGGCCGGCGCCGGGTAGGCCGCCGCGGTCAGGTATTTCACCGCGTTCGCGTTCGCCTTCTTCCAGGTAATGAACCGCTCGGCGCGCAGGGCGACGGTGTTCATCTGGAACATCGAGACCAGCACCGACGTCGCGACGACCGGCGAGTCGGGCGCGCTGTCCATCTGCAGCGAGGCTTCGGTACTGGCGTCGATCGTCACGCCGCCGTCGTCGGCAAACAGGATCAAGTTCGGCTGCAGCGCAATGACGTTGCTGCCGACGACCTGGGAGGTGATGAACTTCAGGCCCTTGTAGCTGCCCCCGGTGACGTCGATCCCCGGGAAGACCGGCGAGCCGTCAGAGTTCACCTTGAACGACAACGCGAGCGCGTTGGTCGGCGACATCAGGAACGTGACGCCGGCGACGCTGATGTTGTTGTTCACAAAGAACTGGATGAGCCCGAGGATGTCGGCGAGCGGGTTGGCGGTGGCCACCGCGGTGGGCGCGCCGTTGGTGATCGAGGCCGGCGAGATCCCGGCGACGGCCGCGACCGCGGGGTTGATGAACTGCCCATCGAGAAACGCGGCGATCCCGGCGACCATTTCGCGGCGCACGACGTCCTCGGCGTTGGGACTCGAGAGCTTCACGAGCTCCTGGGTGAGGACGATGATGCCGGCCACCTTCGCCCAGTCGAGCGTCACGCTGCCGAAGGTCAGCGACGTCACGGGCTTGGGTTTCATTTCCCCGACCCAGTTGTAGGTGCCGCCGCCGGTCTGCGCGGGAATTTTCGTATTGAAGGGCACCTTGTAGAGCCCGCCGATCTTGTCGATGATCGTCGCGGCGCGCATCATCTCGATGAAGTCGGTCGCGATGTTCTGGTTCACGAGCGGGCCGGCCCATACGGCGTCGGTGGCCGTGCCGGGCGCAACCGCGGCCTTGAGGGCCAGCTGCACTTCGGGCGTGGTGGTCTGCCAGTGCGGCGCGTACCGCGCGGTCCAGGTCGTGGGCTCCAGCCCTTCCGCCTTCGCGGCGATGCGCGCGCAGTGATACCGGATGAACGCGGTCCCGGGCGGAAGATTCGACTTCACCGTGATCACCGGCCGCGCCGGCGTCCGCACCAGCCCCGGCACGGCGACGGCCTGGGCGGTCTGCATCTTTTCGAGATCGCGCCAGCGCCCGAGATCGGCGTCGATCGACTTCACCTGCACCGCCAGTCCATCGTGCTCGAGGGCGGCGGCGTCGGTGAGCGTCGACGCATCGGCCGCCGCGGTCTCCATGATGTCGGCCATCCGGTCGGTGAGCCCCGCGCGCTTGGTCTCGAGGGCCTGGACGTGTTCGGTGCTGGTGAGTTTCATAGCAGACCTCGAGCGCGGCGGCCGCGCGGATAACGATTTCACCGTGAGGATCGACGCGCTCGCGTTGGCGGGAATCGCCACGAGCGACAGTTCGCAAATTTCTGAGCGGGAGATGCGGCGGCCGCTTTTCAGGTAGTCGACGCCGCCCTCGAGGGCGCGAAACCCGATCGACACGCCAGTCAGGATCCCGGCCTTGATGGAGTGCCAGGCTTCATCGACGCGCGTCTTGAGCGCGCCCGGCTCGTCGACCGTCGGAATCGTGGCTTCGAACAGGATGCCGTCCGGCGTCGCCGTGAGGCTGACGCGGCCGATGGGGAGTTTCTGGTCGTGGTGGTACAGGAGCGGGATCGGGTTGCGGAAGGTGGCGCCGGCCGGCTCGAACACGTCGCCCTGGCGATCGAGTTCCGGCGTCGACGCGATCCCGCTGAAGGTGCGGCGATCCGGTGCGAGATTCTTGATTTCGAGTAAGGCGTACGCGCGATCGAGCACGGGTGCGCTCGACTATCCGGCCAGGCGCCGCCGCCGGAGGTTTTGTCGGAAAACTACAGTTTCAATTTCAGGAGATCGCGCACGAGCGCCGACACGGTGCGGTCATGTTTCAGCGCCAGGCGTACGAGCCGATCGTAGTCAGAATTACGAACATAGGTGCTCAACCGAGTCCCCGGCTCCTCGACTTTCGGCCGGCCGCCTTTGCGCGGGTCACGCGTCGGCGGATCCGTCATCCCATGACCAGGATGGAGTACTGCCGGTCCTGCTCGCGGGCATTGCGGTCCAGGAGATCGACCGCCATGATCAAGGCGACGACGCCGTCGATGCGGTCCGTGCTCACCGCCTTCGACGGTTTCAGGTTGCCGGCCGGATCCGTTTCGACCGCCACGTTCCCGATGTTCCACCGGAGCACCGGGTGGCCGTCGTGCCGGAGCGTGCCGGACAAGATCGCGCGCTCGAGGGATTTAGTCGGCGCCGACAGCGACGCGTAGCCTTGCCGCATCGGCACGCAGTCGATCCCGTCCTGCTCCCGGAGACGTCCGACGAGGTCGGTGGCATTCCACGGGTCATAGGCGACCATCCGGACTTGATACTGCGCCGCCCAGGCGACGACCGTCCGCCGGACGATCTCGTAGTCGACCACCGCCCCGGGAATGGCCGTCAAGAGGCCGTCGCGCGCCCACTGGTCGTACGGCACGCGGTCCCGCAGCCCCCGTTCCACGATGCGCTCGGCCGGCATG
This sequence comes from Polyangia bacterium, assembly GCA_035607075.1. Lineage (GTDB taxonomy): Bacteria > Myxococcota_A > Polyangia > Fen-1088 > Fen-1088 > JADGRB01. The sequence continues at coordinate 1,153 of DATMZL010001708.1, read as the reverse complement.
AAGAAGTGCGGCAGCACGGTAAAGCCGGCTTCGTCCGGAAACACCGCGACGAGCGCGGTGAGGTCCGTCGTGCTCGCCAGGTCCATCCCGACAAAACACTTGCGCCCGGCGAGCGACGCGCGATCCACGGCCACCGCACACCGGTCCCAGGCCGCCAGTGCAATCCACCGCGACGCCTGCTCGGTCCACTGGTTCAGATACAGCCGCCGAAACGTGTTCTCCTGCGCCGGGATCGCGGTGGCGCGGGCCGCGACCGTCTGCATCTCCTCGAGCGAGCGAAAATCGCCGAGCGCCGGATTCGCGGCGCGCCAGACCTGTTCGTCCGTCCAATCCGCATCGATCGGCGCCTCGTACAGGATCGGCAGAAACGTCGGATCGAGCGCCGGGTTTTCCTGCACTTTTTTGGCGTGCGCGTACAGCTCCCAGAGAATCGAATGGCGGTCGTACCCGGCCGTCGAGATGACGAGCAAGAGCGGCTGTTCGCGGCCGCCCATCGACGTCGCGAGCACGTCGTACAGCCGGCGGTCCGGCGCCGCGTGGAGCTCGTCGTAGATGACCATCGACGCGTTGAAGCCGTGCTTGCTGTACGCCTCGGCCGAAATCGCCCGGTACACCGAGCCACTGCCCCGGTGCACGACGCGTTTCTGTGATTCGACGATGTAGCACGCGGCGTCGAGCTGCGGATCGTTCCGGATCATCTGCGCTGCGACGCCGAACACGAGCCCCGCCTGGTCCCGGTCTGACGCCGCCGAATACACTTCAGCGCCGGTCTCCCCGTCCGCCAGCAGCCCGTACAGCGCAATGGCCGCCGCGAGCTCGGATTTGCCGTTTTTGCGCGGCAGCATCAGCAGGCACGTCCGGTACTGCCGCAGCCCATCCGGACGTTTCTTGAACAGCTCGTCCACAATGCGGACCTGCCAGGGGCGCAGGTTGAACGTCTGGCGGGCGAACGCGCCCTTGGTATGGGTCAGGCTGTTAATGAACGCGATCGGGTCTCTGGCGGCCGCTGGCGGCCCCAGGGGGCCATCGTGGCGCGTGTCCGGCGTGGGCGCCTTCCGGTTCCAGCCCCCGCGACGGTCCAGTTTCGGCTTGGTTACCGCCGAGTCAGCCATGGTTCAGCGCCAAATAATTGACGGCAAAGGCTGCGCGGAGG
>DATMZL010001706.1:0-4089 GCA_035607075.1 Polyangia bacterium | reverse complement strand
CCCTGCCCCGCCACCGCCCGATCCGCCGGCGCCGCCGGCGTCCGCACGCTCGCCGCCGGTCGATCCACCGGCGCCCGCTGCACCGTCAGTCCCGAACCCCGTCGGGGACGACACCGAGCCCGCGTCGGATCGGTTCACGAGCGGGCGCGCCTTGCACGCGCAGACAACAACCAGCGGCAACATCACCCCCGCCCACCGTCCGCGCAAGCAACGCATGGACGGAATGTAGGGACGCGCCCGATCGCAACAAGAGCGAGGTCGAAGCACAGCCGTCGGACCGTTGCAGCCGTTTGCCCTCGCCCCGCGTAGCGGGGAGAGGGTAAGGGGGGTAAGGGTGAGGGGCCGTCCGAAGATCAGGACGCGGTAGCGCCGCGGGCGGCGGCGATGAACGCGGCGACCTTCGCGGGATCTTTTCGGCGGGCGCTGCTCTCGACGCCGCTGGCGACGTCGACGCCGTCCGGTCGCGTCTGCGCGACCGCGGCTGCAACGTTGTCGGGGGTCAGCCCGCCCGCGAGCAGAAACGGCCGCCGCGCCCGCGTCGCGATCAACGACCACGGCGCGACAACGCCGCCGCCCCCATAGGCCTCGACGTAGGCGTCGTAAAGCCACAGCGCGGGCGACCAGCCGTCCTCGCCCGCGAACGACGACTCGTCGCGCACGCGCACGACGCGAATCAGGCGCGCGTCGAGCCGGCCGAAGTGGGCGGGCGACTCGTCGCCGTGGAGCTGTGCGCGGTCAAGGCCCAGCTCGTGGACCTGGTGCTCGACCTCGTCGTCCGTCGCGTCGACGAAGACGCCGACCTTCAGCACGCCCGCCGGGATCGCCGCCAGCACCTCGCGCGCCGCCTCGGGTGTGACGTGCCGCTTCGACCCCGGCCACAGGTTCACGCCGATCGCGTCCGCGCCCGCCGCTGCCGCCATCGCCGCGTCCTCCGGCGTCGTGACACCGCAGATCTTCACGAGCAGGCGCGCCATCGCGGCTAGCTCGCCAACAGCCCGCGCAGCGCCGCCGCCGGATCGGGCGCGCGCATCAGCGTCTCGCCCACGAGCATCGCGTCGACGCCGGCGTCGCGCAGCCGCGCGACGTCCGCCGCGTCCCGGATCCCCGACTCCGCGACGACGATTCGATCCGCCGGGATCGTCGGCCGCAATCGAATCGCCAGCTCGCGATCGACAGCGAACGTTCGCAGGTCGCGGTTGTTGACGCCGATGATCTCGGCGCCGACCGCGACCGCGCGCGCGACCTCCTCCGCGTCGTGCGCCTCGACAAGCGCGTCCATCTTGAAACCGCGCGCGAGGCTGAGCAGCCGGGCGAGCATCTTGTCGTCCAGCGCCGCGACGATCAGCAGGATCGCGTCCGCGCCCGCCGCGATCGCCTCCGCGACCTGATACGGATCGACGATGAAGTCCTTGCGCAGCACGGGCAGGCCGCTGGCCGCGCTCGCCGGCTTCAGGTCGGCGAGACGCCCGCCAAAGAAAGGCTCATCGGTCAGAACCGACAGCGCGCTGGCGCCGCCGGCCGCGTAAGCACGCACCGTGGCCTCCAGGTCGGCGTGCTCGTTGATCCAACCCGCCGAAGGCGACCGCCGCTTGAACTCCGAGATGCAGCTGATCTTGCCCGGCTGTCGCAACGCCTTCGCCAGGCTCCGCGGTACGCCGCCGCGCACGTGGACCTCTTCGTAGAACTCCATCGCGGGCTGCGCCTTCTTCCGCGCCTCCACCTCCGCGCGCGTGCGCGCCAGGATGTCGTCCAGGATCATGACGCCGGCGTCGGGCGCGGCGCGATCCGGCGCAGCGTCTCGAGAACGCCCATCGCCCCGCCGCCCCCGAGCACCTCGACGGCGCGGCCGGCCGCGGTCTTCAGATCGGGCGCGACGCCGCTCGCGTACAGCGCCGCCGCCGCGGTCATCACGACGGCGTTGCGCGCCGCCTCGGGGCCCTTCCCGCCCAGCACCTCCAGCGCGATGCGCGCATTGTCGGCCGGCGTGCCGCCCGCCAGCCCGGCCGGATCGCTGTCCTTCAAGCCGAAGTCGGCCGGGCGAACCTCGTACGTCTTCACCTTGCCGTCGGCCAGCTCGGCGACGAACGTCGCGCCCGCCGGAGCGAACTCGTCCAGCCCGCCCGCGCCGTGAATGACCAGCGCGCGCCGTGACCCCAGCGCGCCGTGCGCCTTCGCCAGCAGCTCGCAGCGATCGCGCGCGAAGATGCCGTTGACGTGCACGCGCACGCCCGCCGGGTTGGTGAGCGGTCCCAGCAGGTTGAACAGCGTGCGGAAGCCGACCTCCTTGCGCGGGCCGACCGCATGCTTCGTCGCCGCGTGGTGCGCGGGCGCGAACAGGAACGCCAGCTTCGCCTCATGCAGGCAGCGCAGCGACAGCTCGGGCGACGACGCCGGGTTCAGCCCCAGCGCCTCGATCACGTCGTGTGCGCCCGACTGCGACGACTGCGCGCGGTTGCCGTGCTTCGGCACCGCCACGCCCGCCCCCGCGACGACGAACGCCGCGATCGTCGAAACGTTGACGGACCGCGAGCCGTCGCCGCCCGTGCCGCACGTGTCCACCATCGCTTCGGCCGCGAACGGAACCGCCGTCATGCGCGCGCGCATCGCGCGCGCCGCGCCGACGACTTCCTCCACCGTCTCGCCCTTCATGCGCATCGCCGCCAGCAGCGCGCCGATCTGCGCCGGCGTCGCCTTGCCGTCCATGATCTCGCCGACCACGGAAGCCATCTCGTCCGACGTCAGGTCGCGCCGCTCGATCACGCGCGCCAGAGCGTCGCGGATCCCCAGCTGAGTCTCTGCCGTCGCGCTCATGCGCGGCCTCCCTTCGCGATGAAGTTGGCCAGCAGGTCCTTGCCCACCTTGGTCAGGAACGACTCGGGATGAAACTGCACACCCTCGACGGGCAGCGTCTTGTGCCGCACAGCCATGATCTCGCCCTCGGCGGTCGACGCCGTGATCTCCAGGCTGTCAGGGATGCTCGACCGCTCGATCAGAAGCGAGTGATAGCGCGTCGCCTCGAACGGATCCGGCAACCCGGTGAATACGCCCTTGCCGTCGTGATGGATCGGCGACGTCTTTCCGTGCATCACGCGCGCCGCGCGCACGATGTTGCCCCCGAACGCCTGTCCGATCGACTGGTGCCCCAGGCAAACGCCCAGGATCGGGATCTTGCCCGCGTACGCCTTGATGACGTCCAGGCTGATCCCGGCCTCGTTGGGCGTGCACGGTCCGGGCGAAATCACGATGTGCGTCGGCGCGAGGCCCGCGATCGCCGCCGCCGGGATCTCGTCGTTGCGGACGACGCGCACGTCCTGCTTCAACTCGCCCAGGTACTGGACCAGGTTGTAGGTGAACGAGTCGTAGTTGTCGATCACGAGCAACATCAGACTTTGGCTCCCGACGCTGCGGACGCGCGCCGCGCGACCTCGACGGCGCCGACGACGGCGCGCGCCTTGTTGGCGCACTCCTTGAATTCCAGCGCGGGGACGCTGTCAGCGACGATGCCCGCGCCCGCTTGCAGATAGATGGTGTCCTGCTTGGCGACCAGCGTCCGGATCGCGATCGCCAGGTCCATGTTGCCCGTGTACGAGATGTATCCGATCGCGCCGCCGTAGATCCCGCGCCGCGCCGGCTCCAGCTCCTCGATGATCTCCATGGCGCGGATCTTCGGCGCGCCCGACAGCGTGCCGGCCGGGAACGTCGCCCGCACCACGTCGGCGGGCCGGATCCCGGGCGCGCCGCGGCCGCGCACGTTCGAGGTCAGGTGCATGACGTGCGAGTAGCGCTCGACCACCATCCGCTCGGTCAACCGCACCGTGCCCGGCGCCGACACGCGGCCGAGGTCGTTGCGGCCGAGATCGATCAGCATCGTGTGCTCGGCCAGCTCCTTCGGATCGGTGAGCAGCTCGTTCTCCAGCGCGGCGTCCTCGGCGGCGTTCTTGCCGCGGCGGCGCGTGCCGGCGATCGGGCGCACCTCGATCTCGCCCCCGTCGAGGCGCACGAGCACCTCGGGTGACGCGCCCGTGACGACCGCGTCGGGGAACTCGAGGTGATACATGTACGGCGACGGGTTGATCACGCGCAGCGCGC
>DATMZL010001640.1:0-3969 GCA_035607075.1 Polyangia bacterium | reverse complement strand
CGTGGGGCGCGGCCCGTCACCGTTCGGTCCGTTCGAACCATCGTCGTACAATCCGGCCCTGACCCATCGCGATCGCGCGGAACATCCGATCCAGGCGACGGGACACGCCGACCTGGTCGAGCTCGACGACGGGACCACGTGGGCGGTGTTTCTCGGCACCCGGCCGCAAGGAGGACGCTTCAATCACCTGGGCCGCGAGACGTTCCTGGCGCCGGTGCGGTTCTCCGCCGACGGCTGGCCGACGATCGGCGACGGCGGCCGCGTCGAGCTGCGCATGCCCGCACCCGCACTGCCCGCGCAACCGGCGCTGGCGCCGGCAGCGCGCGACGACTTCGATCGCGCCGCGCTGGGCCTCGAGTGGATCTCCGTGCGCAACCCGAACCCCGGGGACATGTCGCTGACCGCGCGGCCCGGCTTCTTGCGGTTGATCGGCGCGGCCACCACGCTGAACGACGTCGCCTCGCCGGCGGCGGTCGTTCGGCGGCAGCAGCATCTTCGATTTCGCTGCCGCGCGCGGCTGGAGTTCGCGCCGCCCGACGGTAAGGAGGAAGCGGGCCTCACCGTCCGCGCCAGCGAGCATTTCCACTACGACCTCGTCGTGCGCCACGGCGAGCGAGGCCGCGAGGCGGTGCTGACGTCTTACATCGGGGGAAAATCGACCGTCATGGGCCACACGCCGATCCCCGACGGGCCGGTCACGCTCGAGATCACCGCCGACGAAGCGGCGTACGGTTTCTCTGTCGAGGGCGGCAAGCCGCTGCCCAGGCTTCCGACGCGCGGCCTCTCCGCGGAAGAGATCGGCCGGCTAGACAGAAACCACTTCACGGGCGTCGTCATCGGCGTCTTCGCCACCGGCAACGGCAAGCGCTCGACCACCCCGGCCGACTTCGACTGGTTCGAATACACGCCGCTGGATAAATAGCCGACTACGCGGCGTCGAGCGATCGGTGCCGCTGGGCGAGCGCGTCTTCGAAAACCCGACAATCCATGTCCATCTCTCTCGCCGCGGCGAGCCCGCGAAGAATCTCCTTCGCGGCGTCCGGCGAGCCGTCATAGCGAGCGATGAGGGAGGTCAACTTCTGCGCGATCCCTTCGCGCGTGATGCGATCGATTTCGTCCTGTCCGTGCCAGCTCATGACCCCATCTCCTCGATGGTCCCGGATCCTTTGAATCTTACTCGAAGCACAAACACCGTGCGGGATTCGACGCGGTAGAAGAGGCGATAGTCGTCGACACGGAGCTTCCAGGTGGCGTCGGGACACCACGAGACGGTGGCGCGTAGTCGGCGACGGTTGCGTGTCAGAACCTCAGCCTGATCGGCCAACGTCAGGACCGCGTTGCGAATCTTCGCGCGATCGAACACTTCGAGGGATCTGTAATCGTCGAGGTATTCCGACGAATACAAGATGCGGTACCTGGCCACGGCGCCTTGTCGGCCGCGCGCGGGGAAAGGTGCCGCTATTCTTCAGACGGCGGGCAGTCGCCGTAGCGCGTGCACTTTCCGTTCTTGCAGCCGACCTTCACGCACTGCGGATACTCGCTCTTGATCTGACAGCCGGTGCGGTCGAGGAATCCGGACGTCGCGTGTGCGCCGTCGCAATCGGCAGCGGTGTCGAAGCACTCGTAGCCGAATTCATCCCGGTGGACCCAGTCGAAGCAATGGCAGGCGCGGTTCGCGCCCGCGTCCGGCGGTTGCTGCGGCGTCGACGCGGCGACGACGGGCGCAGGCGAAGGCGCCGCGGCGCCGCGGTGACCGCACCCGATCGTCCCTGCGGCCATGACCGTGGCCGCAGCGATCCGTAAGGTCTGACCGAACGCGGTGGACACGGACGGCCGATGCTATCGTCGGCGGCGATGCGGCGCCATGGCATCGTCGTGCTCGCGGCTTTCATGCTCGCGAGCTGCCGTCGCGGCCCGCCCGCTGGTGGACCGGTGTTCGATCTACCCGACGCGATTCGAGGGTTCGTCGCCGGCGTCCGCCAGCCAGGCGACGGTTACGTGCGCCGTACGTACACGGCCGGCGCCACGCACATCACCGTCACGCTCGCGCGCCACCCGATGGATCAGACCGCCTACGACAGCTGGCTTGCGATGAGCACCGCCGGCTTTCCGCAAGCGGACCTCGGCCTCTCCGCGGACGCCGGCAACGGCTTCTATCAGTGCGAGCCCCACGCCCCCGACAGCTGCGACCTGCTGATCCAGCTGCGCTCCGGCGTCCACGTCGAGATCCGCGGCGGCGGAACATCATCCCGCCACGATGTCGACGCCATCCGACGCGCGCTGCCGCTCGCAGCGCTAGCGTCGAACCGTTGACGATCGTAACCGGCAAGGAGACCTACGCGTCGGGGCGAGGCGCGGCGGAACCGCGGTCGACGAGGCGCAGCTTCACGCCCGCGCGCGGGCGCAGGGTGACGCTGGGGAACAGGTCGACCTTCGTCTCGGACGTGGGCTCGTAGGCGAAGCGCTGCACGGCGCTGGCGAGCACCAGCTTGGCCTCCATCATCGCGAAGCGGTTGCCGATGCAGACGCGCGGGCCGCCGCCGAACGGAAGGTAGGCGAAGCGCGGCAGGCGGCGCTGCAGATCGTTCTGCCAGCGCTCGGGCTTGAAGGCGTCGGGGTCCTCGAAGTTGCGCGGGTCGCGGTGCACGACCCACGGCGACATCACGAACTCCGCGCCGCGCGGGAACGCGAAGCCGCCAATCTCGACGGGCGTCAGCGCTTCCCGCGCGAAGCCCCAGGCGGGAGGGTAGAGGCGCATCGACTCCAGCACGACCGCCTCGGTCAGCGTCAGCTTTTCCAGGTCAGCGAGCCCCGGACTGCGGCCGCCCAGAACGCGCGCGACCTCATCGGCCAGGCGCGCCTGCGTGTCGGGGTGCGTCGCCAGCAGATACAGCGCATACGTCAGCGCCAACGCCGTCGTCTCGTGCCCGGCGAGGAACAGGACGACGGCCTCGTCGCGAACCTGCGTGTCGGTCATCTTTCCGCCCGCCTCGTCGCGCGCGCGAATCAGCAGCGACAGCAGATCGTCGCGCGCCTCCTGACTGTTCTTTCGCGCGTCGATGATGCCGCGGATGAGCGTGTCGATGCGTCGCACCAGGCGGCGCATCCGACGGTTCGTCGGCGTCGGAACCCACGCCGGGGGCTGGAAACGCGCCGACAGGCCGAGGATCTTTCCGAACTCCTCCATCAACTCGCCGATGACGTGGCCGACGTCGCCCGCAGCGGCCGACACGTCCGTCCCGAACAGAGCTTCGGCGACGATGTCGAGCGTCACCTCCATCATGTCCGCGTGCACGTCGCGCGTCTCACCGCCGTGCCAGCGATCGCGGGCGCGCTCGATCGCGCCCGTCATCAACGCCGCGTACGACTGCAGCTGCTGGTGGTGGAAGGCCGGCTGCACCAGCCGGCGCTGCCGCCGCCACGAATCGCCCTCGTTGACCAGGAGGCCGTTGCCGACCACGCGCGACAGCAGGCGGGCCACCCGATCCTTGCGAAAGGAATCCGCCTTCTTGACCAGGATCTCGTCGATGGCGCGCGGATCGGCGACGAAGTAGAGGTGCAACGGCAGCCGCGTGCGCACGAAGTCACCGTACTTCCGATGAACCATCGTCAGGCCGCCCAGCACGTCGGCGTTAAACGCGCGCATGAGCGGGATGAAGTCCCGCCACGGCGGCCGCGCCGGCCGGGCCGACGTGGGCGGCGCGCTCGCGTCCGTCGCTACCATTCGCACCACCTGAGCTTCATGTGTTCTCACGAACGACGATACCGCCTTTTTTCGCGCCGGTTGCGCGGACCCGCACCCGGGTCGACCAGCTACAGTCGGCCGTCGACGTCGACGCGACGGCCCCTCAAGCGTCGCAGCGGAAACCTGAGCGGCGCTTTGGTGAAAGGGTTCACGCCGTCGCGGTACCCCACGATCTCGTACATCGCCCCTCCCAGATCCACGCCGGCGATCCAGTCGGAAAGCCA
>DATMZL010000508.1:0-3098 GCA_035607075.1 Polyangia bacterium | reverse complement strand
AGCCTGGCGCTGGCCCCGGCGGCGCAGGCGAGGAACCCGGTGAAGGTCGCGGCCGCCGAGCTGGCCAAGCTGGCCGGCGACATCCAGGTGGTCGGCACGGTCGCCTTCCACGAGGATCACTTCGCGGTGGTCGGGCCGCTGGTGCCGGGGCGGATCTCGAAGGTGTCGGGGGGCGTGGGCGACAAGGTTCGGCGCGGGCAGGTGATCGCGGAGATCGAGAGCAGCGACGTCGGGCAGGCGCGCGCCGAGCTGGTGTCGGCGAACGCGCGCTTCGCCGCCGCCGACGCAAACTTGAAGCGCGAGACCGACCTGGCCGAGAAGAAGATCTCGTCGTCGCGCGAGCGCGAGCTGGCCCATGCGCAGTGGGTGACGGAGCAAGCCGGCGTGCGCGCGGCCGTCATGCGTCTGCGCGCCATCGGCTTGACGGCGAACGACATCGACGAGGCGGCAAAACACGATCTGGGCGGGCGGGTGCAGATGCGCGCGCCGATCAGCGGGACGGTCATCGAACGCAAGGTGACGCTTGGGCAAGCGGTCGAGCGCGCGACGGACGCGTTCAAGATCGCCGACACGACGCACGTGTGGGTCAGCCTGGATCTTTACGAAAAGGATCTGGCGCGCGTCCACGTCAGCCAGGAGGTCGAGATGCGCACGGACTCGCGACCGGGCGAGACGTTCCGGGGCCGCGTCGCGTTCATCGTCCCGGTGATCGACGAGGCGACGCGCACCGCGAAGGTGCGGCTCGAGTTCCCGAACCCGAACGGTGAGCTGCACGCCGGCCAGCTGGTGACGGCGCGCATCCTCGCCGATTCCAAGCTGGCGACGAACGAGGTGCTGGCGGTCCCGCGCAGCGCGATCGAGCAGGTCGAAGGTAAGACCGTCGTCTTCGTCCAAACTGGTGAGGCGTTCGAGCGACGCAACGTGCTGCTCGGGACCTCGGGCGGCGATCGCGTGGAGATCCGCAAGGGCCTGGACGCTGGCGAGCTGGTGGCCGTCGACGGCGCCTTCCTGCTGAAAAGTGAGCTGCTCAGATGAGCCTGAGCCGCATCGTCGAGTTCGCCGTCCGGCGGCGCGGCGTGGTGCTGGCGGTCTGGGTGGCGGTGTTCGCGCTCGCGCTGGTCTCGGTGAAGGACCTGTCGATCGACGCCGTCCCCGACGTCACCAACACGCAGGTGTCGATCCTGACAAGCGCGCCCGGGTTGTCGCCGCTGGAGGTCGAGCAGTACCTCACGTTCCCGATCGAGACCGCGATGAACGGGATGCCGCGCGTCGACGAGATCCGATCGATCAGCCGGACCGCCGTCTCGGCGGTGACGGTCGTGTTCCAGGAGGGCGTCGACGTCTGGTTCGCGCGGCAGATGGTCAGCGAGCGGCTGAAGCTGGCGGAGAACGACATCCCGCGCGGCTACGGCGCGCCCGAGCTGGGCCCGGTGTCGACGGGCCTCGGAGAGATCTACGAGTTCTACCTGGCGTCGAAGAAGCACACGCCGATGGAGCTGCGCACGCTGCTCGATTGGGTCGTCGCGATCAAGCTGCGCGCGGTCCCGGGCGTCGTCGAGGTGAACGGAATGGGCGGCGAGGCGAAGCAGTACCAGGTGGTGCTGGATCCGAAGCGGCTGGCGGGCTACCGGCTGTCGCTGGGTGACATCCAGAGCATCCTCGAGAAGAACAACGCCGCGATCGGCGCCGGATACATCGAGAAGAACCGCGAGTCGTTCGTCATCCGCGCTGACGCCCAGTTCCACAGCGTCGAGGAGATCGAGAACACTGTCGTGACGTCCGACGCCGACGGCACGCCGGTGCTGATCAAGAACGTCGGCGAGGTGCGCATCGGCCCGGCACTGCGGTTCGGCGCCGTCACCAAGCACGGCGAGGGCGAGATCGTCGCCGGCACGGTGATGATGCTGACTGGTTCCAACTCGCGCGAAGTCGTGCACGCGGTGAAGAAGCGGCTCGCCGAGATCCAGCAGGAGCTGCCCGAAGGCGTGGAGATCCGGTCGTACTACGACCGCGCCGAGTTCATCGGTCGCATGCTGAAGACCGTCGCCATCAACCTGGCGGAGGGCGCGCTGCTTGTCGCGGTCGTGCTGTTCTTCACGCTGGGCAGCATCCGGGGCGCGCTGATCGCGGCGCTGGCGATCCCGCTGTCGATGGGGATCGCGCTGCTGGGCATGGTGCGGCTGGGTGTCACCGGCAACCTGATGTCGCTGGGCGCGATCGACTTCGGCCTGCTCGTCGACGGCGCAATCGTGATGTTGGAGGTGGCGCTCGTCGAGATCGCGGTGCGGAAGGCGATGACACGCGAAGATGTCGCGTACCTGGTCGCGCAGTCGATGAGCAAGGCGGCGCGCCCGGTGGCGTTCTCGCTGCTCATCATCCTGCTTGTCTACCTGCCGCTCATGGCGCTGGAGGGCGTCGAGGGGCGGATGTTCAAGCCGATGGCCATCACCGTCGCGTTGGCGCTGGGCGGCGCGCTCGCGTTCTCGTTGACGGCGTTCCCGGCGCTGGCGGCGACGCTGCTGGGCGCGAGCGCGCACAAGCACGACGTCGATATTAACAGGGGCTTCTTCGGGCGGGCGCGCCGCGCCTACGACGGCTTTCTCGAGCGGACGCTGGAGCGCCCGCGGCCCGTGCTGGCGGTCGCGGCGCTGGCGGTCCTGGGCAGCGGCGTCGTCGCGACCTCGCTGGGCGCGGAGTTCGTTCCGCGCCTCGACGAAGGCGAGCTGTCGCTGGACATCAAGCGGCTGCCGTCGATCTCGATCAGCGAGGCGCAGCGGCTGGGCGTCGAGGTCGAGGAGGTGCTGGCGCGCTTCCCCGAGGTGAAGTCGGTCGTGACGCGCACCGGGCGCGCCGAGGTGGCGACCGATCCGGTCGGCCAGGACGAGACCGAGGTGATGGTGAAGCTTGCGCCCAAGGACGAATGGAAGACCGCGCACGACCTCGACGAGCTCGGCGAGGCGATCAAGCAGGCGATCGAAAGCGAGGTGCCCGCGACGTTCGTCTCGGTGTCGCAGCCGATCGAGGATCGCGTGAATCAGTTGCTGGCGGGATCGCGCGCCGACGTCGTCATCAAGGTCTTCGGCCCGGACCTGGCGGTG
>DATMZL010001355.1:0-4680 GCA_035607075.1 Polyangia bacterium | reverse complement strand
GGCGTCAGCTCGCCCAACGGCACCGACGAGGTCTCGACCATCAACGCGACCTACCCGTCGATTGACCAGATCTACGCTGACAACCTGCTGACCCAGGGCGTGGCGAACGCGCAGCTGAACGTCGGCTGCCGCCCGTACAAGAGCTACACGAGCTTCCGCGCAGGCGGGACGCCGAACACGCAGCAGAACGATCCGTACAAGCTGTTCACGAACTTGTTCGGCGGCACCGGGATGACGCCGGTGGACATGAACGCGCTGATCGCACGGCGAAAGAGCGTGCTCGACTACGTGGGCGGCGAGCTGACCAGCTTCGCGAAGAACCTGGGCACGGACGACAAGAACAACGTGATGGTCCACCTGCAGTCGGTGAAATCGCTCGAGGACCAGCTGAAGCCGTCGACGACGTCGCCCGCGACCTGCTCGTCGCCGGACATCACGCCGACGGGGCTCAACTTCAACACGGTCGCGAACTACCCGAAGCACGTGCAGTTCATGTCCGACATCGTCGCGGCGTCGGTGATCTGCGGCAAGTCGCGCGCGGTGACGATGGACCTCATCGACAACGGCGGCGGCAACAGCTTGACCTTCCCGTGGCTGAACATCCCGTCGCCCGATTTCCACGCGATCGCCCACCAGGGGTCGATGAACTACACGCAGAAGGCGATGATCGACCAGTGGTTCTACACGGCGTGTGTCGCCGAGGTGGTCGGCAAGCTGGCCGCCGTCACCGAGGGCAGCGGGACCGTCCTCGACAACAGCGTGATTCTGGTTTGCAACGACATGAGCGAGGGCGCCGCGCACTACGTCGGCCAGATCCCGTACCTGATCATCGGGAGCGGCGGCGGCTTCTTCAAGACCGGGCGCATGGTGACGTTCCCGAACCAGGTGCCGAACAATCAGCTGCTGTGCTCCATCTTGCACGCGCTGGGGATGACGTCGGTCACCGGGGTCGGCGATCCGAAGTACACGGGCAACGTCGACACGGCCCTCACGACCTGATCGGTTGCAGACGTGTGGCGCTGGCCTCGCTCTGGATCCGTCGTGCCGCTGATCGTGATCGGCTGCGGCGGCGGGGCTGCGCCCGCGCCCACCCCGGGCAGCTTGATGAGCCGCCTCTCGGCGGGCGCCGGACACACCTGCGCGGTCGCGCGTGGCGGCGGCGTCGCGTGCTGGGGTTCGAATCCCGACGGCCAGCTGGGCGACGGCAGCGAGACGGACTCGTGGTCGCCGACGCCCGTTCCCGGCCTGACGGGCACGCGCGACGTCGCGGCCGGCAGCTACCACACCTGCGCGCTCGCGGGACGCGGTTCGATCGCGTGCTGGGGCTGGAACGTCGGCGGGCAGGTGGGCGACGGCATGATCGCGAACCGGCTGCAGCCGTACGCGCTTCCGGACCTGTCGTCGATCGTCGCGATCGCGATGGGCAGCTACCACAGCTGCGCGTTGCTCGGCGACGGCAGCGGGCGCTGCTGGGGACAGAATGACTACGGTCAGCTCGGGAACGGAGCCACGATCAACAGCGGGACGCCCGTCGGCGTGTTCTCGCTGCCGCCGTCGACGGCGATCGCCGCCGGCGGGCGGCACAGCTGCGCGCGGCTCGCGGACGCGACGGTGCAGTGCTGGGGTGCCAACGACACCGGCGAGCTGGGCGACGGCACGATGACGGCGCATTCGTTTCCCGAGCCAGTCACCGGCGTGACCGACGCGATCGCGGTCGCGGCCGGGTTCAACCACAGCTGCGCGCTGCGCACGGGCGGGCAGGTGACGTGCTGGGGCGCGAACGGGTACGGCCAGCTCGGTGACGGTACGATGACCGACAGCGCGCTGCCCGTCGCGGTGGACGGACTGACGGACGCAATCGCGATCGCCGCCGGTTACAACCACACGTGCGCGGTACGCGCGGCGGGCGAGCTGGTGTGCTGGGGCTGGAACGCCGCCGGGCAGCTGGGCGACGGGACGATGACCGACTGCGCGGCGCCGGTCCAGGTGCCGCTGCCGGCGGCAGTCACGGCTGTCGCGGGCGGCGGTTTCCACACGTGCGCGGCCACCGTCGACGGCGCGCTGGCGTGCTGGGGATCGAACGATTCGGGTCAGCTGGGCGACGGCACGACGACAGGCCGCGCGTCGCCGGGCGTGGTCGCGGGGGTCGCGCTGTGAAGCGCGCGCGCGTCGTTGCCCTCGTGCTCATCGCGGCGCTCGCCGGCTGCGCGGGCGGCGAGCCGATCCAGCAGCCCGTGGGAACGGGCGGCTCGTCGAGCGGCGGGTCGTCCGCCGTCGGGAACGGCGGCACGGCCGGCGGCAACGCGGGCACGGTTGGCAGCGGCGGCGGCGGCGGCAGCGGCGGCAGCGGCGGATCGATGGGTGGCGGATCCGGCAACGCGGGCGCGGCTGGTGTGGCAGGGACGGGCGGTGCGATCGCGACGGGCGGCGGAGGATCGGGCGGCGCCGCAACGGCCGGCACCGCTGGCGGCGGGCGAGGTGGCACGACCGGCGTGGGCGGTGGCGCGGGCGGCGGAGCGACGGGGCGCGGCGGTGCGGGCGGACGCGGCGGCGCGGCGGGCGCAGGTGTGGCGGGCGGCGGCGGCGCGACGGGCGCGGGCGGCGACGGGACGTCGGCGTGCGCCGGGAAGACGTACAAGCTGTGCGACGACTTCGAGACCGGGACGGCCGGCGCGATCCCCACGGGGTGGACCGCGCTGAACGGTTACGGCGGCGACGCCATGCGCGGTGTCGGCCTCGCGACCGATCAGGCCCACTCCGGCGCGATGGCGCTGAAGTCCAGCTCGATGACGCCCGGCCAGCAGCGCGCGCAGCGCAGCCTGTCCGCGTTGGGCGCCACCGCGACCAAGCACTGGGGCCGGATCTTCTACAAGGTCATCTCGCCGTCGCCGAAGCCGGCGAACGGCGCGGTCATTCACGTCACGATGGCGGCGCTGATGGGCACCACCGAGAACCGCATCGTCGACACCGTCGAGCAATCGAACGGCACACATCAGTGGCTGTTCAACATCCCCGACGATTCGTGCTGCACGGGTTCGTCCTACAACTGGAGCTTCGACGCCAACTGGCACTGCGCCGAGTGGTACGTCGACGTCTCCGCGCAGGCCTACCGCTTCTTCACCGACGGCACGGAGGTCACGCAGATCGGCTTCACAGGAAAGTCCGGCGCGCGGATGTCGAGCTACACCTCGCTGGCGGTCGGCGCGATTTTCTACCAGATGCCGCCGTCGCCGTTCACGATCTGGTTCGACGACCTCGCGATCGACGACAACCAGATCGGCTGCCAGTAGATCAGGGCAGCGTGACCTTCACGTCGTCGAACGACGCCGTGCAGTGGTCCGTCCCGACGCCGATGCCGCCCGACGCGAACGACGTATCCGTGGTCGTGACCACCGCGGCTCCGTCGAGGTACGCGGTCAGCGTCGTCCCGCGCGCGGCGAGCGCCAGCGTGTACCACGTCCCGGCCGTGAGCGGCGTGCGGCCCGCGACGCCATTGACCGCGAGCTCGCTCGCGCTGCCCGCGTTCCGGATGTTGATGGTGACACGACCGTCCGGAACCAGGCGCACGAAGTAGTAGTTCGACAGGTCCTGGAAGCGCGCGGCCACCATTCCGGCCCCCAGGGTCGTCGCCGGTAGCGTCGCGAATTTCACGCGTGCTTCGACACGCTGGTCGGTCCAGCCGACGACGCCCGCGACCGACCAGACCCGCGTGTTGATGTCGGCGCTCTGTTGATAGACGTGGTTCGCGCCGTCGCTCACCACCGCCCAGACGCCGTTGGTGGTGGCGCTGTCGGTCATCCAGCCGTTCGCGTTGCCGGCTTCGAAATCGTCGGACATGAGCAGCGTGCCTGCGCCGCCGCCGGCGCCGCCCGCGCCAGAGGCGCAGCCGTACACGATCTGGACGCTGTTCGCCGCGCTGGCGCGGATCGTGTCGCACCAGGATCCGTACACGCGGATCTCGCTGTTGCCGCCGATCGAGTAGTCCCAGCCGTTTGCGCCTGCCGTGTCGCGCGGGATCTGCGTTCCGCCGACGCTGACGGTGACGTTGGCGGGCGCGGGCGGCACGCTGGACAGAGGGAATCGGCAGCTCACGATGTTGCCCGTGATCGTCTGCAGCGCGGCGACGAGCTCGCTGGTCGTCACCGCCTGGTAGAAGCGCGTCGTCAGCGGGTTCGCGCCGAGGCGCGGCTCACCGCCGGCCATCGCCATCTGGTTCAACGTGTCGACGGCGCTCGCGCTCTGGTCCTCGATGCCGATCACGAACGTGTGAAGACCAGCGCTGGCCGCCGCGGCGATCTCCTTGACGGCGTACGCCGCGGACATGGCGGTTCCGGGCTTCGTCAGGTCGCCGACGGTCCCCGCGCAGCCGGGGATGCCGTCGGTCACAAGCAGCAGGTACCGGGGCTTCGCGTCGGTCAGCGTCTGGACGTAACTGCGCGCCACGTCGATTGCGGCGCCGGTCGGCGTGCCGTTTCCGGTCGGCGCCAGCGAAGCGATCGCGGTGTTGATCGCGCTCGCGTTCGTCGCCGCGACGGGGACGTCGATGCGGGTCGTGACCGTCGAGTTGGCGCACTCGGCGCCGTCTTCCGGAAAGCTCTTGAGGCCCCAGGAGACGCCTGCGTTCGTCGCGCCCACGACCTGGTTCAGCGCGGCGACCGCCTGCGCCCACTTGGTTGGATC
>DATMZL010001620.1:0-3358 GCA_035607075.1 Polyangia bacterium | reverse complement strand
CCCATCGTTCCAGCAGCGCCCATTGCTCCGGCGCCTGCGGCGCCCATCGTTCCTGCAGCGCCCATCGCTCCGGCGCCTGCGGCGCCCACCGTTCCTGCGGCGCCCATCGCTCCGGCGCCTGCGGCGCCCATCGTTCCTGCGGCGCCCATCGGTCCGGCGCCAGCAGCGCCCATTGTCCCCGCAGCGCCTGTCGTTCCGGCGGCGCCCGTCTTGCCGGCTGTTCCGGAGGTTCCGGCGCCGCTGCTTCCGGCCGCGCCTGGCGAAGGGCCTCCCTCCCCGGAAACACAACCAACGAAGAGACTGCCCGCCAAAATGGCCAGGCTGATGGGCGAGGACACGAATGATCGCAGACGCATGAGGGCCTCCGGGCACGCCGCCGGCGCACAAAGCCAGCGGGACTAGGCCCCCCAATTCCCGCCGCGGCGCCAAGTGATCTTGGAAGGGGCGCCGCCGTCAGGGGCGAGCCTCCAGGATCAGGTTGAACGGCGTCTCGGCGGCGCGCCGAAAACGCGAGAATCCGCCCTTTGCGACGACGACGTCGCGAAGCCGTTTTTCTCCCGCCTGCGCGCCAAGCGCCGGTCCTTGGTGCGCGAGAGAGTGCGGCACGCACAGCAACGTCGACGCGGAGTAGTAGATGCGGCCTACGGGGTTGTGGTTCTCTTCGGCCTTGTCGCTCGAGAACGGTTCGACGATGAGCCAGGTTCCGTCGTGCGCGAGCGTCCTCCGCGCGTGCCTGGCGGCGCCGGCCGGATCTTCCATGTCGTGCAGGCAGTCGAAATGCGCGACGAGATCGTACCCGGTGCCAGGGTAGTCCGTCCCCTGCGCGACGCTGAAGGTCACGCGGTCGGCTACCCCCGCCTCTTTCGCGCGCCGGGTCGCGGTGTCGATCGACGCTTGGTGAGAGTCGAAGCCTCGGAAGGTCGACTTCGGGAATGCCTTGGCCATCAATATCGTCGAGGCGCCGCGCCCGCAGCCCACGTCGGCAACCCTGGCACCGGCGGCAAGCTTTGCCTGGACGCCGTCGAGCGCGGGGATCCACGAGCCGATCAGATTGCCGATGTACCCGGCCCGGAAGAACCGCTCGGTCCCTTCGAACAGGCTGGGATGGTGATGTCCCCACTCGAGGCCACCGCCGGTGCGGAAGTTCGTCTCCATCTCGTCGAGCGCGGTCCACATCGCTCGCGCGACGGAGAACGCGCCTGCCACCGCCGCCGGGCTGTCGTCGTCGGCGAACGCGAACGCCTGTTCGGGCGGCAAGGTGTAGCGACCCGACACCGCCTCGTAGACGATGTAGCCCGAGGCGGCCTGCGCATTCAGCCATTCGCCGACGTAGCGCTCGACGGTGTCGGTGCGCTTGGCGAGCTCGGCCGCGGTGACGGGCCCGGAAGCCGCCATCGCCTTGTACAGGCCGAGTCGGTCGCCGAGGACGATGAGCGCGCTGCTCATCGTCGTCCCGAGATCGCCCACGATTTTCCCCATGAACTCGTTCAGCTTGCTTTCGTTGATCGTCATGATTGGTCTCCTGGAGTTTTGTTGGTCCCTAAACAACGAGCACGGCCTTGCCCATCACCTTTCGTTCGCTGATCGCGTTCAGCGCGTCCGCCGCGCGCTCCAGCGGAAAGCGAGCCGAGATGCGCGACTTCAGCTTCCCGGCCTCGAACCAGCCGAGCAGCTCGCGCAGGTTTTCCTGGTTCTGCCGCGGCTGCCGGGCGGCGAAGCTGCCCCAGAACACGCCGACGATGGAGCAACCTTTGAGCAGCGGCAGGTTGAGCGGGATGCGCGGGATGTCCCCCGCGGTGAACCCGATGACCAGGAAGCGGCCGTTCCAGGCCATTCCACGCAACGCGGGCTCGGAGTACGCGCCGCCGACCGGGTCGACGATCACGTCGACACCGTGACGTCCCGTCAACGTATTGATGCGATCTTTCAAGTCATCGGTGCGGTAGTTGATGACCGCATCGGCGCCGTGCTGACGGCAGATCTCCAGCTTCTCGTCACTGGAGGCGGCCGCGATCACTTTCGCGCCCATGGCGTTGCCGATCTCGACGGCGGCCAGCCCGATGCCCCCTGCCGCGCCCAGCACCAGCAGCGTTTCGCCCGGCTGCAGATGCGCGCGATCTTTCAGCGCGTGCATGTCGGTGCCATAGGTCATCACGACCGACGCGGCGGTTTCGAAGTCCATCGCGGCGGGCATGGGAATCACGGCGCCGGCGTCCGTGAGCATCTCCTCGACGAAGCCGCCGAAGGCCCCGAACGCAATCACGCGGTCGCCCGGTTTGACCGTCTCGACGCCCTCACCAACCGTCTTGACGATGCCCGCGACTTCGCTGCCCGGCGAAAACGGTAGCGGCGGTTTGAATTGATAGCGGCCCCGGATGATCAGGGTGTCGGGAAAGTTGACCCCGCACGCCTTGACGGTGACCACGACCTGTCCCCGGCCTGGTGTTGGTGACTCGACGTCCTCGACGACGAGGGCTTCGGGTGAACCATAGGCCTTGCACACGACTGCTCTCATGACGCCTCTCCCTTCCTGGTGTCCGCGTTGCGTGTCCACAGTGGCGATGCTGTCAGGCTCGCCGCGCGCGCGGTATTCGGGGAACTACGGCACGCCCCGACTACGGCTACGGTAGTCGGCTACCGTAGGTCGACCGTCAGTCCAGGAGACCGAGCGCCGCCGCCTTGCGCACGGCCTGCGCGCGGTTCGCGCACTCGAGCGCGGCGAGCACATGCGAGACGTGCATCTCCACCGTGCGCGGGCTGAGCGACAGCTCGCTCGCGATCTCCTTGTCGCTGAGGCCCCGGGCGACGCCGCGGAGCACGTCGAGCTGGCGCGGCGTGAGCTCCTTTGCCGGCGAAGGCGCGCCCGTGCTGGCGTCCTCGTCGAGAAACGCGCGAAGCGCGGCGACGAGCACTTCCCACGCCGGCTCCTCGCGGAACGGCACGTGATTCATGGAGTCCAGCGGTACGAAGCGCGCTCCTGGTATCAGCGCGGCGAGCTTTCGCCCCTGATCGAAGAAGATGAGCTGATCGCCGCGGCTGTGGAAGGCGATTGTCGGGCACGACACGCGCGGGGCGAGATCCTTCACGTCGAAGGCGAACATCGCGCGCAAGTACTTCTCGGCGACCTCGGCGGTGGACGACACCCGCTGGCGCTCATCGAACGCCTCGCGCTGCGCCTCGGTTGCATTGCCCATGAACTTCGCGACGAAGACCTGCCGCAGCGCCGGGCTTCCGCTTCCCCAGCCGTGGCGCGCGCTCTTGAGCAGCACGTCGGCCTCCTCGATGACGCGGGGGTCGGAGGTCTTGGCGGCGAGGTACGAACGGTGAAAGCCACCGTGGAGCACGAGGCGGCTGACGC
>DATMZL010001615.1:0-2430 GCA_035607075.1 Polyangia bacterium | reverse complement strand
CAGCTCCTTGCCGAGCGCGGCGAGATCTTCCAGACGCTGGCGTCCGATCAGATCGTCGAGCAAGAGCACGTCGGTCTCCAGCTCGGCGATGTGCTTCGGCGCCAGCGCGTCCAGCCGAGCCAGGCTGCCCACCGGGGGCTTGCCCTTCGCCGCGGCCAGCGCCTTCGCCTCGTCGCGCAGCACGTGCTCGAGGCGATCGGCGATCCCGGACAGCGCCGCGCGCAGCGCCTTGCCCAGCGTGGCGTTGCGGCGATCCTCGTCGATCAGCTGGCCGAGCAGCGCCAGGTGCGCTTCCTCCGCGTCGTGCGTCTGGACGGCGCGCGCCAGGATGACCGCCGGATCGTCGGTCATCCCTCGTTCCAGGCGGTCCGCGAGATCGCCCGTGAACTTCTCGAGCAGGTCGCGCTGTCGCTCCAGCCGATCCTCCAGGCTCTCGTGCGGGTTCTGGATGATCACGTACAGCGTGCGCGACGAGCCCGACTTCCCGACGCTGCCCGCCGGGACGCCCGATACGTCGTCGCGATCGCGTGCCTCGATCCTGTAGGCGATCCTCTCGGCGCCGGTCAGGCCGGCCGATGACGGGTCCCACAGCGTACGTCCCTGCACGTTGCGCGCGCCGCCGCCGTCGCGCAGCAACACCCGCTGCTCGGGACGATCGCCGGCGCGGTACACCAGTTCGACCACGCCGACGCCGTAGTCGTCGCTGGCCGAGTACCCGATCTCGATCGGACGGGGCGTGGTCAGCTCCAGACGGTCGGCCGGTCCCAGGATGTCCACGCGCGGCGCCGCGTCGGCCTCGGCGGTCAGATGATGGCTGCGCGCCTCGCGCACCGGCCGGCCGAACGACGGCTGCAGCCAGAAGCGGTAGGTCATGTCCTCGGTCAGCGTCAGCTCCGCGACCAGCGTGCTGCCCGAAACCGCGGCGGCGATCTCGCCTTTGCCGCCGGTCTCGCCGAGGAGCAGCAGCGCCTTGCGGGTGGCGCGCAGCGGGTGCGTCTCGATGCGGACGCGCGTTCCCTTCACCGCGGCGATGTCGCCGGTGGATCCCTCGACAGTTCGCGGTCCGAGGCCGGTGTACGCGGGGTACGTGTACGTGACGCGAACGTCGCCCACCAGCGGCGCGGTCGAGACCGCCGCGCCCTCGAACAGCGACGGTTTGTGAACCAGCGTCCGCAGGCCCCGGGCCATCATCGGCGACAGCATCCCGGCGGCGATCACCGCGGCGATGGCGCCGACCGCCGCGGCGAGCGCGCGCGCGGCGGGCCGCATCGGCACCAGGCGGCGCGCGTCGACCGACGAAACGCTGCCCGCGACGTAGTCCTGGAACGCTTGCACGAGCGTCGGCGACACCGACGCCGCGCGCGGATCCGCAGGGCGGTGTCCGGCCAGCTCGACGGCCGACAGCAGATCGCTTGCCATCGCCGGCAGCAACGCGCCGGCGCGCCGCGCGGCCGCCCGATCGTGGCGCATCGTCCACGCGGGCCGCCACACGCCGACGGCGAGCGCAAGCACCGCGAACACGCTGATCGCGCCGATCGTCACGCCCGGCCAGAACGGCGCCGGACCGACCGCCGCCGCGACGAGCGCGAGCAGCAACGCCACCGCGCCCAGGATGCCGACGCCGTAGCCAGTGGCGCGCAGCGCGCTCCGCAGCAGCAAGCGCCGGCGAACCGCCGCGAGGAAGCCGCGGATCGCGCGCGCGCTGCGCGCGACCGGCGCGACAGGTTCGCTTCCGGACGACGGCGGGGGAAACCCGCCCGGATGACCCGGCTCGACCGGCGGAACCACGTCCATGCGCAGCAATGGTAGCAGCGCTCGCGGGTCGTGGCCCACGCCACATCGCGCCGGCCCTCTGGTTGCAATACCCACCCGTCGGAGGTTTGACGATGCCGACGCCCCGCCAGACGAGCCGTCCCCGCCAAGCAAAACCGCCTCAGCCCCGAGAGGCAGATTCGCAGGCCGCCGCGCCGGATGCCCCGGCGAGCATGGGTGAGCTGGTGATGGCGGCGCAGACCGTCGGCGGCGCGGCGCTGGAACGGCTGCTGGCGGAGTCGCGGCCGAAGCTGTTCTCGCTGGCCATGCGCGTCCTCAATGACGCCGACGAGGCCGAGGACGCCGTGCAGGATGCGATGATCAAGGTCTGGCGCAACCTCGGCCGCTTCGAGGGGCGTGCGGCGTTCACCACCTGGTTGCATCGCATCGCGGTCAACGCCGCGCTCGATCGGCTGCGTCGGCGCGGGTCGGTGCCGCTGTCGGCCGGCGCGCCCGACGAGCATCACCACGACACCAGCGAGCCCGCGCTGCCCGAGACGCCCGAACGCATCTACGCGCGCGCCGAGACGGCTGTCGTCGTGCGCCGCGCGATGGGACAGCTCTCGGAAACGCACGGCGAAGCGCTGCGCCTCTGCGATCTCGAGGGCGAGTCCTACG
>DATMZL010000717.1:0-3092 GCA_035607075.1 Polyangia bacterium | reverse complement strand
ACCATCTCTGCGACGCGCATCCTTTGTGACTCCTTGAGCTTCGACAACCCAAGAAGATCACATTTTGGGGTGCGCGTCGTTTCCTAACCGATCGAATCCACTCCGACTTTTGTGGGGATTCGCCAGCCCTAACCCTCTCCCCGCTTCGCGGGGCGAGGGGACCGGATCTCCGTTCATCCGCTGTTGCGCAGGCCGGCGGCGACGCCGTTGATGGTGAGGTGGACGGCGCGGCGGAGCTCGTCGGCGTCGCCTTTGCCGGAGCGGAGGCGGCGCAGTAAGTCGACCTGCAGGTGGCTCAGTGGATCGATGTAGGGGATGCGGTTGCGGAGGCTGAGCGCCAGCGACGGGTTCGTCTCGAGGAGCGCCTTCGTCTTGGTGATCGCGAAGAAGGCCGCGCGCGTGTCGTCGTGCTCGCGTTCGATGCGACCGAAGACGAACTTGCGGAGCTTGCTGTCGGGGACGAGCGCCGCGTAGCGCGCGGCGATGCCCAGGTCCATCTTCGCCAGCACCATGTCCAGGCGGTCGACCAGCGTGCGGAAGAACGGCCAGCGCGCGTACATCGCGCGCAACGTCGCGAGGCGCCGCTTGCGCGTCGCGCCGCCCTTTCTTATGTACGCCTTCACGGCCGCGCCGAATCCGTAAAACCCCGGGATCGCCTGGCGCGACTGGCCCCAGCTGAACACCCACGGGATCGCGCGCAGGTCCTCGATGCGGTCCGAGCTGCGCCGGCTCGCCGGCCGGCTGCCGATGTTCAGGTCGCCTATCTCGTTGATGGGCGTCGACGCGCGGAAGTAATCGATGAAGCCGGGCGTCTCGTAGACCAGCCCGCGGTAGGCCGCGAACGCGTACCCCGACAGCTCTTCCATCGCCTCGTAGAACGGCTCCTCGTCGTCGCCCAGGCCGACGCCGTCGAGCAGCGTCGCCTCCATCGTCGCCGCGACAAGCGTCCCCAGGTTGCGCCGCCCGACCACCGGGTCCGCGTACTTGCTGGCGATCACCTCGCCCTGCTCCGTCAGGCGCAGCTGGCCGTTGACGCTGCCGCGCGGCTGCGCGAGCACGGCGCGGTAGCTGGGACCGCCGCCGCGTCCGACGGTGCCGCCGCGCCCGTGGAACAGCCGCAGGCCGACCTGGTGGCGCTGGCAGGTCTGCACGATCGCCAGCTCGCCCTTGTACAGCTCCCAGTTCGACGTCAGAAAGCCGCCGTCCTTGTTGCTGTCCGAATAACCGAGCATCACTTCCTGCACGTCGCCGCGGCTCTCGAGCAGCTTCCGGTAGAAGGTGATCGAGAACAGCTGGTCCAGCACGACGCCGCAGCGGCGCAGGTCCTCGATCGTCTCGAACAGCGGGATGATGTTGAGCCCGCTCGTCGGCTCCTCGCCCGGCATCAGCAGGCCGGCCTCCTTGAGCAACAGCACCACCTCCAGGACGTCACTGGGCGCCGCCGTCATCGAGATGACATAATTCGGGATCGCGCGCTCACCGAAGCGGTCGCGCACACGCCGGGCCGCGGCCAGCGTCGCCAGCACCTGCGTGGTCTCCTCGCCGTAGCCGACGTGCGGCGAGACGAGCGGCCGCGCGGTCCACATCTCGCGCAGCAGCAGCGCCTGGCGCTCGAATTCGGACAGCGCCTCGTAGCCGCGGCGCCCGGTGGCGCGTGCGAGCAACTCGGAGACGACACGCTGGTGAACCTCGCTGTGCTGACGCAGGTCCAGCGGGCAGAGATGGAAGCCGAATACGTCGACGTCGCGGATCAGGCTGCGCAGCCCGCCGTCGACCGCCAGCGCGGCGCCGTCCTCCGTCAGCGCGGACGCGATCACGCCGAGATCCGCGGCCAGCTCCGACGGCCCACCGTAGGGCCGCGCCGGCGCCGCGGCGGGACCGCGCGTGCCCGCGTCGACGTCCAGCGCCCGGGCGGTCGCGGTGACGCGCGCGTAGATCCCGACCAGCGCGCGCCGGTACGCCTCCTCGTCGCGGCTGGTGCCGCGATCGGGCGAGCGCGCCGCCAGCGCCTGCAGCTCGGGCGACGTGACGGCGTAACGCGACGACAGCGACAGCTCGGCGCCCAGCGCGTGGATCTGCGCCAGGTAGTGACTGAACGCGACCGACGCCTGGCGCGCGGCTGCGTGCTCGGTGACCTCGGCGGTGACGTGCGGGTTGCCGTCGCGATCGCCGCCGATCCAGCTCGCGACCCGCAGGAAAGGCGCCAGGCGCGTCCCGGGGCCCAAGCCGTCCTCGATCTCGGCGTAGAGACGCGGGATCGCGTCGAGGAACGTGGACCGGAAATACGTCAGGCCGTTCTCGATCTCGTCGGCGACGGTCGGTTTCGAGAACCGCAGCTCGTTCGTCTTCCAGAGCAGCAAGATCTCGCGGCGCAGCGCCTTCTCGATGTCCGCCGCCGGCGACGGGCCGCGCGCGGCGAGCAGATCGATGACCGCCCGGTGGCGATCGAGGACGCTCTTGCGCTGCACCTCCGTCGGGTGCGCAGTCAGCACCGGCTCGACGCGCGCACGCTCGAAGAACGAGAGAATCTTCCGCGTCGGCACGTGCGCCGCGCGCAGATGCTCGAGCGCGAGCGCGATGGTCCCTTCGTCCGGCTGCGTGCGCCGCGCGTGAAAATCCTCGGCCGCGTTGGCGAGATGGTGAAAGTAGCTGAACGCGCGCACGACACTGGTCGCGTGCGCGGGGCCGAGCCGGCCGATCGTGCGGTCCAGATGCTTCAGGCTGGGCGCGTCGTGATCCTTCCGATAGCGGATCGCGGTGCGGCGGATGCTCTCGACAAGATCGAAGACCTCCGCGCCCACCTGTTCGCGGATCGTGTCGCCGAGCAGCCGCCCGAGGAGCCGGATGTCCTCGCGCAGCTCCGCGCCCGGATCGCGCTGCTTTGTCTTATTCAATTTCCGACGAAGCAATAGATGCGCCCCGCGCCTCCGCCGGGCGCGGTGTCGCCGCACTGCCCGGTGTGGGCGCCTGCCCACTGGTTGTAAGGGGGGGCAGGATTCATGCTGGGACCGAGACCGTCGGAGTGGCCGACCTGCGAATTCCCGGTCGTCGCCATCCAGTCGCCGCACGTGTTGCCCGACATCAGCATGCCG
>DATMZL010001354.1:0-2301 GCA_035607075.1 Polyangia bacterium | reverse complement strand
GGTGATCTCGGAGTCGAGGAAGACGTTGCCCATCCGCGAAAAAATCGCCTCGTCGACCACGGCGATGGACACCCGCGCGCCCGGGGCGATCCGGCCGTCATCCCGGCGTACGATCGCGCGCAGGACGAGCGATTGGTTTGTCCGCGCCGGGCGCAGCTCGTTGAATTCGGGGATGGTGAGCACGGTGATCGCGAGCCCGCGCGACGATTCGGGCACGACGATCTCACCGCCGCTCCATTCGAGAGTGGCGGGATCGTCGCGGCGCGCGTGCATCGCGGCGACATCGAGCGTGACGCGCGGGTAAAACGCCTCCCCGGCGCTCAGCTTCACCGTTCCAGGACCGCTGGCGGCGGGCAGCGGCAACGCGCGCTGGACGCCCCCGCCGAGGATCGCCACCAGCCCGCCCGCGCGAGGCTGTTCGCGCCCGGCGATCGCGAACGGCACGACGTCACCCGGCCTGGCCGACACCGTCGGTGGGTTGGGCGGCACCCAGCCGGCGACCTCTTGCCGCGCCAGCATCTGACCGGTGGCGTCGCGGGCGACCAGCGCGTAGGTGTCCTGCGTTGAGCGGCGCGCGCGCGGTAATTCGATGTCGAGGGTTGCCCGGCCGGACGACAGATCGACGTCGCATCTGGAACCAGGCATCAGCGCCCCGGTGCTGTCTTCATCCAGCTCCAGCGTCACACCGTGTGGCGCGACCGGCGCTCCCGTCAGGGACACCGCCCGGATCGAGACCTGCGCGAGGTCGGAGTCCGGGCGGAGGTGCGCGATCTTCAGCGCCACGTGGTACGGGCGGGGGTGGACCAGCAGGACCACGCTCGCCAATCGCGCGGGTCCGTTATCGTCGTGCGTTCGCACGCGGACGCGGCACCAGCTCGTCAGCCCGGCCGGCGCCTCCCCGGTTGAAACGGTAAAGCGGACGGGGCCATCGGTCCTCTCGGGAACCAGAGATCCCACGGCCCGCGTCGGCTGCTCGGCGGGATTCCCGGTCGCCCATCCGGTAGGCAGGCCCGCCGGTCGAAATCGCCAGATGGGCTCGCAGTTCATCTCCCAGGACAGGGAGTCGATCGGGCCCCAACCGGGTGAGGGGACGACGGTGATCGTCGCTTTTTCGAAGCGCTTCAGCTCGTGGCGATCGCTGCGCACGACGATGCCGCGCGTGCCAGCTTGGATCGCCTCGATCCTGACGGAATGCACGTCGAGCGTGCGCGACCGACCGCCCGCCCGCGGAAGCACCAGCCGGACCTCCGCGTTGCCCGACGGCGCGTCCGCCGGGATCTGGAGCGTGCCGGACAGGTGCCCTTCGTGCGTGACGACCACGCTCGTCGTCGCGAGCGTCCTCGTTGTCGACGCGAGCGTCAGGCGCAGCTCGCTGCCGGGGGGCAGGAGACGCAAGCCGTCGGGGTGGATCGCCGAGCCCGCCGCGATCCAGCCGGCGACGTGCACGGTCTCGCCGCGCTGGAACGCGCCGCGGTCCGTGATCAGGTGCGCCTCGAGGGTCTCGCCGCGCAGCAAGTCGAGCGTCTGCGGCGGCAGCTCGTCGGCGCCGCCATTCTCGTCGGCGTCGGGGAGCGGGCCACGTTCCAGCCGTCGCAGGACGACCTGGTCGCTTCCGTCGGCGGTGCGCGCGAGCAGCAGCGCGTCCGGCGGCAACGACTCGTCCGCCGGGGTCGCGGTCAGCACCAGCATGCCGTTCGCGTCGGTCGTTCCCCGGGTCGCGAAACGACCGTTCGGTTCGAGGACCATGATCGTCGCCCCCGCCACGGGCGCGCCGGTGGACAGCCGCAAAACCTGAACGATCGATCGGATCGGCGAGCGCACGACGAGCACGCCGAGATCCGTCACCTGGAAGAGGGCGCGCACCGACCGCGCACCGGCGCGGGCCTCGACCAGGACCATCCCGCGCTTGCCGGCGAGCAGCGGGCGCAGGTCGACGGCCGCGGCGAAGCCGTCGTCCGACGCGTGATCCAGGCGCGCGACCGTCGCTGGCGCGGCGGCGCCGACAGCCCCGAGCGGTACGAGCCGTGGGACCCGACGACGCCGGTTGGCGACATCGCGATACAGCCGGGCGATCGCGTCGTCCGGCAGTACGCGTGCCGCGACGGTGACGCGCCCGCGCTCGCCCCTGACGCCGATCGTCAGCGGCTTGTTCGCCTCCAGCACGCCTGCCGGGCTCAGCTCGACGTCGGCGGTGCGTCGCTTCGGCGCCGCGATCGCAGTCGCCGCGCTCGCCAGCAGCGCCACTGCGATGACAGCGCCACCGGTTCGCATCGACGGTTAGACCACCGCAAAAGCGCCGGG
>DATMZL010000937.1:0-9475 GCA_035607075.1 Polyangia bacterium | reverse complement strand
GCGACCATCAGGCCGTAGCCGGTGACGATCGCCAGTTGTAGATGAGCACCGACGGAATCGCGACCATCAGGCCGTAGCCGGTGACGATCAGCGCCTCCGCGATCGCGACGCCGATCGTGCCGATGCCGCCCGAGCCCTGCTGCCCGACCAGCTTGAACGCGTTGAGGATGCCCAGGACTGTTCCCAGCAGGCCGACGAACGGCGCGGTCGAACCCGTCGACGCGAGGACGTTCATCCCCTTGTTCAGATCGCCGGACAGCATCTCGGCCTTGCGCTCCAGCGCGCGGCTCGCCAGCTCGGCGGCCTTGGTGACGGTCTGCCCGTTCTCGCGTTGTTTGTCGAACGTCTTCACGCCGGTGAGGATGAAGCCGGCCAGGTGGCTGCCCCGGTGAGACTTCGCGAGATCGACCGCGCCCTCGTGATCGCCTGCGGCCAGCAGCGGACCCACGCGGCGGGCGAACTTGCGCCCCCGGTAGACCGCCACCGCCAGCAGGAACAGCCGATCGATGGCGACGTAAAGGCACCCGAGCGCCTGCAAGGTGAGGACGATGACCACCGCCCGCACGAGGTTGTTCATTCCGTGCCAGATCGCGACCAGATTCATTTCCATCGTTGGATCCTTTGTTGTCCTTATGCCTGTGCTGGTTTGAAGACGAAGCGGCGCCGGAACGGGTAGGGGACCGGCGTTCCGTCGGGAAGGTGGGCGGGCTCGAACACCTGAGCGTTGGCGCACGTGAGGACCACCTGATCGGGAATCAGCGGGCTCGACTGCACCACGCGCGCCGAGACGACCTTGCCTGTCTCGTCGATCATCATCTCGACCTCGATGCGAATCGTGGCGGCGTTCGACAGCAGCGCGTTGGGAACCTCGGGCGCGCGGCAGCCCGAGAGGAACTTGGGCGCCTCGATCGCTTCGCGTTCTTGCTCGGGCGGCGGCGGCACCGGCTCGGCCTTGGGCGGCGGAGGCGGGGCCGGCGGCGGAGACGCGGGCGGCGCGGCCTTCTTCTCGATGATGCCGTCCACGCCGCCGGTATCCTCGGCCATCGCCAGCTCGCCCTCGGCTTCTTCCGGACGGGCCGCGGGAATCTTCTTCAGATCGGCGACGTGAAGGTTCTTGGGCGCGGCCTTCTTCGCCGCCTTCGGCTTCGACAGGACCTTCGGCTTGGGCGGCGCCACGGTCGGCAGCTCGGCGAAGCTCACCTGCTGCTCGCGCTCCGCGCGCGCGCGATGAACCTGATGCGCGGTGATCGCGCCGCCCACGGCCAGCGCGAGCCCGCCGAACACCCCGAGCGACAGCAGGGCCGAGACGCCCCTGCGCCCCCGGCCCTCGGTCGATTCGGCCTTGTCGAAATCCTCGAACATCGTTTACAGCACTCGAACGGTCTTCGTTGTGGCCTCGGCGGTCAACGCGACTCCACGGGGCGATTTGAACTGTTGCGCGCACGACTTGCCCGTTACAGGCCAGTGACGATTGAGTTACGGGGCAATTGCGCAAGGTTCACCAATCAGTCACGCGCCCGCGCGCCGCAGGGCGACTAACATCGGCGTCAGGTAATGGCGCGGGTACTGGTGGTCGACGACGACCCGGACATCAGGGTGTCGCTCGAGGAGGCGTTGAAGGTGGCCGGCTACGAGGTCGACGGGGCCGGCACGGGCGCCGGCGCGCTGGCGATCTGCCAGCAACAGTGCCCTGACCTCGTGCTGCTCGACCAGATGCTGCCCGACCTGGACGGGCTCGAGGTCTGCCGGCGCCTGCGCGAGACGCCCGCGACGGCGCGCGTTCCGATCGTGTTCGTTACCGCGCGCACCGGCGAGCGGGAGCGCGTGCGCGGCCTCGCGGCGGGCGCGGATGACTACGTCGTCAAGCCGTTCAGCACCGCGGAGCTGCTGCTGCGCGTGCGCGCGGTGTTGCGCCGCGCGACGCCCGTCGAGCTGAAGCTGCCGCCGCTCTGGGTTCGCCTGCGCGATCAGTACCGCGTCTGGAACGGCTACGCCGAGATTCACCTCGCTCGCAAGGAGTGGCGCGATTGCCTCGAGGTGTCGCGCAGCATTCTCCACGACTGCGAGGAGGCGCTGACGCACGTCGAACGGGCCCAGCTCTACGAACGCCTGTCGCTCTGCGCGCAGAACCTCGGCGACGAGGAGGGGTACCGGAACTGGCGCGCGCTCGCGCGCACGGCTTGACCGCGCGCCGGATCGCGATCGCCCGCGACCGGGCGCAGGAAAGGTGATCCCGGAGGTGACGTTCCCTCGTTCGCCCCTCCCGGCGCCGCCGGCGTCACCTCCGGGATCGTTCGAATCGAATGCGCTAGGTGAACGCCGCCTCGACGGACACCAGCGTCAGCCGATCGCGTAGCCACAGCGACAGGTCGGCGATGTCGAGCGCGCCCACGAAAAGGCCGCGCGCGCACACGATCGGCAGATGCCACTGGCGATGGCCGCACATCTTCCGCAGCGCCGCGCCGACCGTCTCGTCTTCGCGGAGCGGATCGGTGCACGGAACCATCAGAGCGGAGACGGGGACCGCGCGCAGGTCATCGATGTCGCCGCACGCTTGCGCCAGGATGTCGCGATCGCTCACCACGCCCAGCGGCCGCTGATTACGGACGACGATCGCGCTGCCGCGGCGGCGCCGGCGCATCGAATCGATTGTGGTTGAGATCGATGTCTCCGGCGACAGCGTCAGCGCCGGGCCGCGGGGAATCTCCGTCACCCGCGCGTCCAGCCGCACCATCTGGAACCCCAGCACATCGCCGCCCGACACGTCTGGAGGCGGAGCGTCGCTTATCTCCAGCACATCGAAGTCGAACATGCCGGCGATGATGCCCGGCCCGGAGATTTGGGGGGGTTACGATCCAGCCACGATTTGGCGACGCTGATTCGGGCCCAAACCCGGCGCGGGAACTGCGGGCCGCCGCTCGACCGGAGGCGCCCCGTAGCCGCAGCGAAGTTGGATGCGCCGCCGATCGTTGCCGACGTAACCGATGCCGACGAAGAACGCGCAGCGCCCGCAGTCCTCGATCACGCGCGCGTAGAACTGTTGCCCGTCGTTTGAATGCGGGGACCCTGGGAGGGTCCCCGCGCCCCCCCGCGAAAGACTGCGCCCGGCAGAGCCGGGCTCCGTCTGCGCGTCCGTTCGCAGGTGGATCGGGCAGCCGATCACGCGCAACGAGAAGTCGTCGTCGACGGGCAGCGAGCGCGTCCCGGCGCAGCGGCAGCGCCACCCGGTCAGTCCGTGCTCGCGCAGCGTTCGCCAGCGGTGCGGTTCATCCTCCAGCGTCGCGGCGCGCAGCACGACCAGCGGCAACCCGGCGCGCGGCTCGATCCGATTCTCCAGCTTGGTGCCGCCTTCGAGCTGAATCACGAGCTCGACCTCGCCGGCCGCGTCGGTGAGGATCGCGTCGGCGCGCTTGCCGCCGGGCAGCCGGGCGTCGATCGTGATTCCGCGGACCGTCTCCGCCAGCGGGCGCCACGACTTCTCGCCGCACACCTCGCAATGTCGCAGCAACAGCGGCGCCGTCGCGTCACCGGCCAGCCAGTCTCGGATCACCCTGCGCAGAGTTCGTTTGGCAGACGACATTGGCCGGTGGGATGGGGACGATGCCACGCACAAGGAACGAGGAAGTAACAAATCTGTGACAAATCCCCGTGGCGGACTTCTCCTGGAGTCTCGGAAACTTACCCGCCTTTTCCCACAGGCGCCGTAGGGCGATTCCCGATTCGTAATTCGCGCGTATCGGAATCAGCGCAGTGCCGCGCAGGTCGGGTCCATCAGCTGCTGGGTGTCGAGCGCGCGTAGAGTGGCGACCAGGACCGCGACGCCGATCGGGGCGTTCTCGCACCCGCTGCTGCCGGCGGCACACGGGACGCCGACCAGGAAGCCGCGCCCGTCGGCGCGCAGGAACTGGAAGACGGTTCCGTCGACAGGGCGCGTGTCGGCGCCGAAGAGCGGCGGCGTGGTCATCGCGAGCGCGACCTGCACGTCGTCGTCGGCGATCGCGCGCATGATGCGCTCGACGTCGAACCCGACGCCGCTGTCGCAGGCAGGAAGCGGCGGCGCGCAGCTGGCGTCGGAGCCGCCGTCGGGCACGAACGATGTGCGCGCGCGCGTGTACGAGAGCGTCGGGGCGAGCGTGCTCGTGTCCTCGAAAGGCACCAGACCGCCGGTGTCGCCGTAGCGGTAGGTCGTGTCCATCTCGCAGGTCCGCGGGCAGGTGCCGCCAATATAGAATCCGACGACGCCGTTGCGGCAATTACAAAGGCTGCAGCCGCACTGAAAATCCATTCCGTTTGGGTGAAGCTGACCGTCGAAGAGACAATCGCCGCCAGCGCGCGCCGCGCCACCGGCGCCACCTTCTCCGCCCCGACCGCCGTTTCCGCCTCCGCCTCCGTCGGCGCGCTGCGGTGTCGATCCACACCCGACGGCCAGGCCAAGCGAGAGCAGCGCGAACAGCCGCATGCGCCGAATTCTACGTCATTGCCGGGAGCGTGAACCAGAACGTGCTGCCGCGCCCGGGCGTGCTGTCGACGCCGATCGCGCCGCCCATGGTCTCGATCAGGTGCTTCACGATCGATAGCCCCAGCCCGGTGCCGCCCATGTCGCGCGAGCGGCCGCTGTCGACACGGTAGAAGCGTTCGAACAGGCGCGGGAGGTGGCGCGGCTCGATGCCCGGACCGGTGTCGGCGATCTCGACGCGCAGCCCGCGCTCCGTCTGTTGCGCGCGCAGGCGAACGCGCGCGCCCGCCGGGCAATACTTGACCGCGTTGTCGAGCAGGTTGGTGAACACCTGTTCGACGGCGCGCCGGTCTGCGCGCGCGGGCGGCAGCTCGCCTTCGATCTCGTTGCCGACGTCCAGCTTTTTCTCCTCGATCCGCGCTCGCAGCAGCGTCAGCGCCTGATCGGCGACGGTGCGCAGCGGGACGGGCTTCGCTTCCGGGCGGTAGTCCTTCGATTCGATGCGCGACAGATCCAGAAGGTCCTCGACAAGCGAGCCCAGGCGCTGCGCGTTTCGATCGATGATGTCGACGAAGCGCTCGGACGCCCCTGGATCGCCATCCAGTGTCAGCCGCAAGGTGTCGACCGCCGAGCGCACCGCCGTGATCGGCGTGCGCAGCTCGTGCGAGACGTTGGCGACGAAGTCCTTGCGCAGCGTCTCCAGCCGCCGCGTTTCGGTCACGTCGACGAACACGGCCAGCAGACCCTGGTGTTTGCCGTTGACCATCGGCAGCGGCGCCGCGTGCACCAACAGACGGCGGGGCCGCGGCCCGGTGGTCTCGATCTCGCCGGAGATCGGCCCGCTGCCGGCTTGCGCGCGGGCGAGGATCGACGGCAGCTCCGCGTTGCGGATCAGCTCCAGCGCGGCGCGGCCCTCCGCGTCCGCCGGAATTCCCAGCGTCGCGCGCAGCGCCGGGTTGACGAGCAGCATCCGGCCGTCCTGGTCCAGCACCAACACGCCCTCGCGCATCGACTCCAGGATCAAGCCCAGCAGATCGCGCTCGCCGCGCAGCGCCGTCAGCGTCGCCGCTAGGTTGGTCGCCATCAGGTCCATCGCCCGCCCCAGCTCGGCGAGCTCGTCGCGGCCGGTCGGCCGCAGGCGCGCGGTCAGATCGCCGCCCGCCATGCGGCGCGCGACGTCGGTCATCCGGCTCATCGCCCGCGAAATGACCTGCGAGACCGTCGTCGACACGACGAGCGCGACAAGCAACGCCACCACCACGGCGCCCCACATGATGTGACGGACCGCCGCGACGGAGGCGTCGACCTCGTCGATCGGAACCGCCAGTCGGGCCACGCCGCGGCGCCCGCCCGGCAGCGACATCGGACTCGCCGCGTACATCAGGCGCTTCTGGATCGTCGCGCTGAAACGCATCGACGACAGCGACCCGCCCGCCAGCGCCGCGGCGACCTCGGGTCGCTCGCGGTGGTTCTCGACACGTTCGAGAGCGCCGAGCGCGACCTCGGAATCCCCGATCACGATGCCCGTCGGGTCGATGAAGGTGACCCGCGCGTGGGCCCGCGTCGCCAGCTCGTCGGCCAGCGCGTCTTAGGCCGTGCGGTCCAGGGTGTCGAGCTTCTCGGCGTCGCGCGCGACGAGCGCCACGCGCGCGAACAGATCGGCGCGGATGCGCTCCAGCAGGTTCGCCTCGATCGCGGGACGCAGGTAGATCTCGCCCGCCAGCAGCGACAGGATGACCAGCCCGAGGGATCCCGCGAACAGCTTGCCGCGGATCCCCAGCCTCATGGCTCGTCGTCGTTGCTGTTGCCGACCGCCGACGCGTGATCGGTCGCCGGCGTGAAGCGATAACCGACACCGCGAACGGTCTCGATGTACGGCCCGGCGCTGCCCAGCTTTTCGCGCAGGCGCTTGACGTGCGTGTCCACGGTCCGCGTGGTCACCTCGCCGCTCATCCCCCACACGTCATCGAGCAGCGCCGGGCGCGACTGGACGCGGCCGCGCCGCTCGAGCAGCGTCGACAACAGGCGCAGCTCCAGCGCGGTCAGCGTGATCTCCTCCTCGTCGACCCACACGCGGTGCGCTTCGCGATCGACGCGCAGCTTGCCGAACACCAGCGGGCCCTTGCTGCCGCCGGCCTGCGCGGGCGTGCGCCGGCGCAGCACCGCATCGACCCGCAGCAGCAGCTCGCGCAGGCTGTAGGGCTTGACGACGTAGTCGTCCGCGCCCAGCTCGAACCCGACCACGCGATCGACCTCGTCGCCCTTCGCCGTCACCATCACGATCGGCAGCTCGCGCGTGGCGGTCTCGCTCTTCAGCCGGCGGCAGACCTCGATCCCCGAGACGTCGGGCAGCATGAGGTCGAGCAGCACGAGATCAGGATGATGCTCCGCCACCGCCGTCAGCGCGTCGCGTCCGCTGCTGACCACGATTGGAACGTGTCCGGCCTGGCGCAGGTTGTAGGTCAGGACCTCTTGCAGGTCTTTTTCGTCTTCGACGACCAGAATACGGGCCATGGGCGTTCGGGCAGGGTTCTACCACCCCGCCGCCGACGCGTCCGCCGGACCCGCGGGTGACCTTCAAAAATCCAGGATCGGGAGATCGGACGCGGCGCTCGCCAGCGTCGCTGCCGCGAACGCGAACATGTCACGCGTCCGGCGCACCAGCGCCGACACGCTGGAACGGAGCCGCATCAGACGCATCCGCATCGCGTCCGGACTGCTCGCCAGATCATCGGCGAGCTCGCGACCGCTTTCCTGCAAGACGTAACGGCGGAAGAGCAGCTCGAGCCCTTCGCTGTCGAAGTCGATGATGCGTTCGATCGAAGCGCGCGCGTCCAGGTGCGCCTCCGGATCCGCGATCGGCTGGCGCAGCACTTCGATCAGACCCTCCTCGAGGGGCTGTTCCGCGGCGCGGGCACGGCGCCTCCGCCCGTCGTGAGCGATGACCTCGCGAACGACGCCGCGCGCCCACGCGGCGTAACGCTCCGGATCGGCGGGACCTTCGGCGGCGAGCATCCGTACGCTCGCTTCTTGGAGGATCTCCTTCGCGCGCTCGTCGTTCTCGATGAGGCCGCGCACGAATCCGCGCAACATCGGCAGCGCGCCGACGAGCAGGGGCCATTGCATCTTGGTGTTGGGTGTATCCATCGTCCCTTTACTGTCGTCGCCGACGGAAATTTCATTCGCGAAATCGAGACGATCGCGTCCGTTCAGGGGTAGCCCCGGGCCGCCGCGACCGTCGCGCGGGCCGGTTGTAAGATGCGGGGCATGCGGCGATCGCGAAAAAACGTTTCAAACGTTTCCCTGTCGTTCGCGGCGTTGGCGTCATTGATCGTTTGCGTTTGCGGCTCGTGCTCGAAGCGTGAGGCCTCGCAGCCCGCGCCGGCCGCCGCGCCTCCATCCGCGCCCGCTCCGGCGCCGGCGCCGCCGGTCGTCCGGGACGCCGCCGCTGACGTCGTCGTCGATGCGGCGACCGACGCGGGCGACGCGCGCGGGCACGGAGCCCGGAAGTCGCCGGCGCCCGCAGGCGCCGGGGGTGGCGGCAACACTGGCGTGAAAGTCGAGGGCAGCTTGCCCCGCGGCGAGGGCGAGAAGGTCGTGCGCGCGGCACAGCCGAAGCTGCGCGCCTGCGCCGGCTCGGGAGGCAAGGGCCGCGTATCGTTCAAAATGACCGTCGACGATCGCGGGCACGTGACGGTCGCGGAGATCCCGCACTCGACGCTGCCAGGCGGCAGCGACGTCGAGACCTGCATGGTGCACGTGCTGCGCGACCTGCGCTTCCCGCGCGCGACCGGCGAGTCCTCGATCAGTTTCCAGATGAGCTTCGGTCGCTGATCTGTCTCGCCGACGACCGCGGAACAATCTCATTGAGCCTGGCCGTCGTCTTCATGACGGCGCCGCGCGAGCCGATGCGCACCAGCTGCAGGCCCAGCTTGGCGCGCCATCCCGGCAGCGACATCCGCTTGCCTGCCATCATCGCGCGGTAGGCGTGCTTCGCGACGAACGTGGCCGACGTCGCGCCCATGTGGAACAGGACCGACTGCTCCGTGCCAGCAACCTGCGCAAATTCGGTGCTTGTCGCGCCCGGGCAGCTCACCGTCGCGGTGACGCCGGTGCCGCGCAGCTCGAACGCCAGCGCCTCGGTGAACGAGTTCACGAACGCCTTGCTCGCGTAGTAGACGGCCATGCCAGGCCCGGGCTGAAACCCGGCTGTCGATCCGAGGTTCAGGATCCGCCCGCTCCGGCGGGCGATCATGCCCGGCAGGATCAGCCCCGTCAGCTGCATCAGCGCCGCCACGTTCACCTGCACCAGCGCCAGCGCCCGTTCCAGATCGCTCTCGGCGAACGGACCGTTCATGCCGAAGCCGGCGCTGTTGACCAGGAACTCGACGTCGATGCGCCGTTCCTTCAGCTCCGCGAAGATCCGGCGCGGCGCGACCGGGTCGGCGAGATCCTCGGCGATGACGCGCGCCGCGACGCCGTGCTCGGCGGCCAGCCGCGTCGCCAGCGCTTCCAGGTGATCGCGGCGGCGCGCCACCACCACCAGGTCGTGCCCGTCCTGGGCGAAAAGCCGCGCCAGCTCGAGGCCCAGCCCCGACGACGCCCCCGTGATCAGTGCGGTTTTTCCCATTTGCGACGAAACTGTAGCCGGAAATGCCCGCCGCCACCCGCTTCGTGCTCGCAACCTGCGCGTTGCTCGCCGGTTGCGGCGCCGCGCGCGAAGGCGGCGGCGCGCTCGATCGCATCCGCGCGCGCGGCGAATTGACCTGGGGCGCCGACGAGCAGGGCGGCGAGCCCTACGTGTTCGAGGACGTGAGCCGGGGTGGCGCGCTCGTCGGGTTCGAGGTGGATCTCGCGGACACGCTGGCGCGCGCGCTCGGCGTGCGCGCGCGCTTCGTCCAGAACGACTGGTCGACGCTGGTCCCGTCGCTGGAGCGCGGGACGTTCGACATCGCGCTCAACGGCATCGAGGTGACGCCGGCGCTCGCCGCGCGCGTCGCCTTCTCGCGCCCGTACTAC